>JAKAGJ010000009.1 GCA_021815655.1 Deltaproteobacteria bacterium
AAGTGTGGTTTGCCAGGGCCGCATGCCAGGCCGCGATCAAACCGCTCGTCTGGTCACGCCTTGGCATTGACCGCCTTGGTCAGCAGGGGCAGGAACTGCACGATATCGGCCACCACGCCCACGTCGGCCCGCTGGAAGATGGGGGCCTTGGGGTTCTTGTTGATGGCGATGACACAGGCCGCCCCGGTGAGCCCGCCCAGGTGCTGGGAGCTGCCGGAGATGCCGCAGGCCAGGTAGACCTTGGGTTTGACCGACTTGCCCGAGGTGCCCACCTGACGGGGCTTGGGCAGCCACTTGGCGTCCACGATGGGGCGCGAGCAACTTACCTCGGCGCCCAGGGCCTTGGCCAGGTCGAAGGCCAGCTCCAGGTTGTCCTCGTCCTCTATGCCGCGCCCCACCGAGACCAGCACCTCGGCCTTGGTGATGTCCACCTCGCCGGCCTCGGCGGCCACGGTCTCCACATAGCGGCGCCGGGCGGCGGGCAGGCCGCCGGCCAGGGCCTCGGCGCTCTTGTCCTGGATTTGTCCCGCCGCCCCGGGCTCCAGGGCCTTGAAGGCTCCGGGGCGCAGGGTAATCACCGCGCCCCTGGCCAGGTCCAGGCTGACGTGGGCGCTGACCAGGCCGGCGAACTCCTCGCGCACCGCCAGCAAGGCGCCGTCGTGCGCGCCGGCCAGGGCCACGGCGTCGGGCAGGTAGCCGGCCCCCAGCTTCACGGCCAGCCCCGGGGCCAGGTCCATGCCAAAATGCTCGTGGGCCAGGAGCAGGACGCCGCCGGCGGGGATGAGGCGGGTGAGCAGCGGGCGCAGCAGCTCGGCGTTGGCTTGGGCCAGGCCGGGGTCATCGATCTTCCAGACCTGGGGGAAGAGCCCGGCGGCTTGGTCGCAAGCCGCCTTCAGCCCTGGGCCGTGGCCGGCCAGGATGGCCGTGGCTTGAGGGGCCAGCCCTTGGGCCGCCGCCGCCAGCTCGGCGGCGCTGTCATGCAGCGCGCCCTCCTGGTGCAGTATGTAGACGAACAGGTTGTCCATTACCTGAGCCCTCCCTTGGCCTTAAGAATCTCCACCAACTGGGCGGCCAGTTGGTCGGGCTTGCCGGTCAGCATCTGGGCGCCGGGGCCGCCCTGGGGCACGAAGTAATCCAGGCGCTTAAGCCGGGCCGCCTTGTCGCCCACGCTTGCCGGGTCCAGGCCCAGGGCCGGGGCGTCCAACTGGGGAATCTCCACCGAGGCCACCTTGCGGATGCCGCGGATGCCCACGTAGCGGGGCTGGTTGATGCCGGTCTGGATGGAGAGCACGCAGGGCAGGTCGATCTCGCTGATCTCCTGGTCGCCGCCGGCCACCTCGCGGCCAATGCGCAAGACGCCTTGGCCCTTGACCTCCACCTGGTTCACCAGGGCCGCGAAGGGCACATCCAGCAGGGCGGCCAGCATGCCGCCCACCTGGCCGGCGCAGTCATCGGCCTGGGCGCCGGTCAGGATCAGGTCGTACTTGCCCTGCCTGGCCACCGCCGCCAGGATGGTGGCCAGACCCAGGCCGTCGCTGCCGGCCAGGGCCTGGTCGCAGACGTGCAGCCCCCGGTCGGCGCCCATGGCCAACTGGCGGCGCAGCACGTCGTCGGCCTCCTCGTCGCCGATGGTCACCACGGTGATGGAGCCGCCCACCTTGTCGCGCAACTGGATGGCCTCCTCCACGGCGTAGTTGTCCCACTCGTTGATGGAGTAGACCATGTCCTCGCGGTCGATGTCCCGGCCTCCCTTGGCCAGCTCGATGTCATTCTCGGCCGTGTCCGGCACTTGCTTGATGCAAACCAGGATCTCCATGACTCCTCCATGCGCGGGTTCGCGCCCGGCTAGACCAGGCCTAGCCCAACTGGGCGCTGGCCAGTTCGGTAAGGTCCATGACCCTCATCTTGCCCTCCAGGCCGCTGGTCTTGATGGCGTCCTCGATGTTGACCAGGCAGAAGGGGCAGGCGGTGACGATGACGTCGGCCCCGGCCGCCGCGGCCATCTCCACCCGCTTCTGGCCCATGCGCGCCTCCTCCACCGGCTCGTAGAAGAGCATCAGCCCGCCGCCGCCGCAGCAGAAGCTGCGGTCCTGGCTGCGGGCCATCTCCACCCGCTTGAGGCCGGGGATGGCGTCCAGCACCTGGCGCGCCGGCGCGTACAGGCCGTTGTGGCGCCCCAGGTAGCAGGGGTCGTGCAGGGTGTAGACCAGCCCCGGCTGGGCCAGGGGCTTGAAGGACAGCCGTCCCTCGGCCAAGGCCTGTTGCAGGGTCTGACTGATGTGCTCCACGGGCTGGCTCAGGGCGTAGTCCTTCTTCAGCGCGTTGAAGGCGTGCGGGTCGGCGGTGATGATGCGCGTGGCCCCGCTCTCGGCGATGGCCTCCGTGTTCTGTTCCTTGAGGGCCTGGAAAAGCATCTCCTCGCCGAAGCGCCGCACCTCGTGGCCGCTGTCCCTCTCGGCCTTGCCCAGGATGCCGAAGTCGATGCCGCAGGCCTGGAGCAGCCGCGCCGTGGCCCGGGCGATGTCTTGCATGCGCGGGTCGTAGGAGGTGATGCTGTCCACGAAGTACAGGGCCGGCGCATGCTCGCCCTCGGCCAGGAGCTTCACCTCCACCTGGGCGGCGAAGTCCGGGTCCTGGCTCCAGTCGGCGCGGGCCTTCTCCTTCTTGCCGAAGGGGTTGCCGCGCTTGTCCAGGGCCTTGAACGGCGCTTGCAAGGAAGCCGGCACCTCGCCCTCGTCCACCAGCCCCCGCCTGAGGTCCACGATCTTGTCGATGTACTCGATCATGAGCGGGCACTCCTCCTCGCAGGCCCCGCAGGTGGTGCAGGACCAGATTTCATCCTCGGAGTAGATGCCGCCCACCAGGGGCTCCGGCTCAAGGTTGGCCCCGCTCAGGGGATAGTGCGCGAAGGCGTAGTCGCGGGCCTTGATGGTCAGAAAGCGCGGCGACAGAGGGCGCCCCACGGCGTTGGCCGGGCAGTTGTCGGAGCAGCGGCCGCAGTCGGCGCAGGAGTAGAAGTCCAGCATGTGCTTCCAGGTGAAGTCCTCGAACTTCTTCACTCCGAAGCTCTCCAGGTCGTCCAGCTTGTCCTCGCCCACCCCCCAGCGCACCGGCTTGACCGTACCCTTCTTGAGCTTCATGAACAGCACGTTGGGCAGGGAGGTGAGGACATGGAAATGCTTGCCCAGGGGCAGCAGGCACAGGAAGCCGAAGAAGGCCAGGTCGTGCAGAAAGTAGCCGCCCAGGTGCAGGCCTTGCAAGGTATCGCGGGCAGTGCCGGCCAGGGCCAGGGTCATGAGCCAGGCCAGGCTGCCCGGGGCGGGGGGCTCGCCCGCCTGGCCGGCCTGGTTCAGGGCCGCTTGCAGGCTGGCCTCGAAAAGGCTCTCGGAGATCATCAGCGTGGCGATGAAGCCCAGCACCAACAGGGCCTCGCCGGTGTGGTCATGTCCGTATTGGGGAGGCACGGCGTAGCGGGCCGGCTTGAACAGCCCCCGCCGCACGCCGGCGACTACCACCACCACCAGCACCAGCGTGGCGGTGTAGTCCTTGATTAACGCGTAGAAATGGCCGGCCTGCCCCGATAATCCGGGCAGCGTGAAGCCGTCCCAGAACCCGATGAGGATGAGCGTGAGCGTGCGCAAGGAGAGAACGAGGAAGCCGAGGAACAGCAGGATGTGGAGCAGGCCGGCCAGAGGGTAACGCGGTTGTTTGTATTGAGCGAGCCAATATTTCAAGAGCCCGGCCAGGCGCTGGCCCCAGGTGCCCGGGCGAAGGTCCGGGCTGGCCAGGCTCAAGGGGGCCAGACGGCGGCGCAGCAGGTAGCCGAAAATCCCCAGGCCCAGCAGAGTCAGGACCAGAGACAGCATCTGGGTGGGAAGGAGCATCCCGGGTGAAAGGATCACCGCCTCCATGGCCTCTCCCTAAGCTGCCTGCCGGCGAGGCCGGGTCGAGTCCGCGCCGCTTTTCATGGCTGGGCCTCGGCCTTGAGCACGCCGTGGCAGAAAATCGTCTCGAAGAGGTTGCCCAGTTCCTCGGGGCTCACCCCGCCCTCGCGGCGGTACCACTTGGGGGTGTAGTGCACCATGCCGAAAAAGGCGAAGACCGCCACGGGCAGGGGGATGTCGCGCATAAGTCCCTGTTGCTGCATCTGGCTGAGAATGCCTTGAATGGCGGCTACATAGCGCCGCTGCTTGGCCACCATGGCCGCCCGGCGCTCGCCGCCCAGGCAGTCCAGCTCGTTGACCAAAAGGCTCAGGCGGTCGCGGTCGCCGGCGTAGAAGCTGGTATAGAAGCGCATGAAGGCCGCCAGCTTCTCCTGGGGGGGCATGGGCTGGGAACACAGGGCCTCGATGCTTTGCAGGGCCTGCTCCATGAACTGGTCCAAAAGGCGGTGCAGCAGGTCTTCCTTGGACTCGAAGTAGTGGTAGAGACTGCTCTTTTGCAGGCCGAGCGCCTCGGAGAGATCGCGGATGGATGTACGGCTGTAGCCGCGGCGGGCAAATAGCCGGGCCGCAGTGTCGTAGATTTCGCGCTCGCGCTTCTCGCCTTTGCTGAGAGTCATTTTATCAACCGACCGCTCGTTAGATTTTGTCCTCATTTTTATTCCCCCCGGCCTGGCCTGTCAAGGCCTTCCTGCGCCCGTTCTCCAGGAAATATTGCCAAGCCGGGGCTTGACCCCCGCTCTGGTCAAATGCTACAAAATGGCTAGGCATCATGTCAAACGCCATCGTGTCCCGGCCCTGTAGTCCTTGTGCATTAATTCATTTGGCGAAATAGGTGATTGACAGCCTAGGGCCCGGCGAGCTATTAAAATCTAACGAACGGTCGGCAACTTCAAAATGCCCCGGCGTGGCAGCAGCACCCCTGACGCCGATTCTGTCCTGACCCTCCGCCCCTTTGTCCGGCTGTTGATACCATGAGGCGATCAAGGCCAGCCATGGCCCGCATAGCAAGTCGCGACCATACGTTACGCTTGATCGCAACTTGGCATCACGCATGGCAACCATTCCGGGAGGAGCGTGCAATGACGAGCAAATCTGCAAGGCGGTTCCTTGGATTGACCCTGGCGGCCCTGTTGGCGGCCTGGCCGGCCGCGCGGGCTTTCGCCGCCGAACCCATTGTGCTGGGGGTGCCCACCTCCCTGGGGGTGGTGGAGGGCAAGGAGAGCCTCAACGCCGTCAAGCTGGCCGTTGAGGAGATCAACAAGGCCGGCGGCGTCAAGGTGGGTGGACAGGCCCGGCAGATGGTGGTGGAAGCCATCGACATCCGCGACGCCTCGCCAGGCGTGCCGGTGCCCGAGGCCCTCCTGGGCCTGGAAAAAATGATCCTGGAGAAGAAGCCCCAGGCCATCCTGGTGGGCCCCTTCCGCTCCGAGGCCCTGCTGGCGGGCATGGACATCATCGCCAAATACAAGGTGCCCATGCTGGGCTCCATCGCCATGACCCCGGAGTCAGAGAAAAAAATTCAATCTGACCCCGAAAAGTACAAGTACGTCTTCCGCGTCTCCCTCAACGTCACCTCCTGGGCCGCCCTCCTGGCCGGCACCACCAAGACCGTGGGCGAGAAGTTCGGCCTGAACAAGATCTACCTGCTCAACCAGGACGTGCTCTGGGCCCGCGGCACCGCCGGGGCTATGAAGGGCTGGAGCGAGAAGAACGGCTGGCAGGTGCTGGGGCACGACGAGTTCCCCACCGGCGCCAGCGACTTCGCCCCGGTGCTGATGAAGGCCAAGAACTCCGGCGCCCAGGTGCTGTTTACCTGCTTCGACATGCCTGAGAGCGGCATCCTGGTCAAGCAGTGGAAGTCCCAGCGGGTGCCGGCCCTGATGGTGGGCTTCATCTCGCCCATGGCCGGCCAGGGCGCCTGGAAGACCTTTAACCACAAGATCGGCGGCCTGATGAACGCCATCTTCGAGCTGGGCAACATGCCCTCCCAGAAGTACGCGCCGGCCAAGAACTTCTACCAGGCCTACGAGAAGAAGTACGGCAAGGGCCTGGAGGCCGGACACGGCCCGGCCCCCAGCTACGAGTCGGTCTACCTGCTCAAGGAGGCCATGGAGCGCGCCGGCTCCACCGACGCCGACGCCGTGGTGGCGGCCCTGGAAAAGACCGACCGCCAGGGCGTCATGGGGCGCATCAAGTTCAACGCCGGCCACCAGGTCATCTACGGCACCGACCCCAAGGAAACCGCCACGGCCTGCTTCTACCAGTGGACCGAGGACGGCCAGCGCAAAATCGTCTATCCCCCGGCCCTGGCCGAGGGCGATATCGCGCTGCCTGCCTGGATGAAGCCGGCCAAGTAGGCCATGCAAAGCAGGCCCGCCCGCCCCGGCCCCCACGGCGGGCGGGCCTAACACTCAAGCGCGGGGCGCAAGGCAGCCAAGGCCGGTGCTAACGAGCACGCTAATCTACGGGTTCATCAACAGTGTCATCCTGCTCCTGATGGCGTTGGGCTTCAACCTCACCTTTGGCATCAGCGGGGTGGCCAACTTCGCCTTCGGGGCCCTGTACGTCACCGCCGGGTTCCTGGCCTGGATCGCCCTGAACACCCTGGGCCTGCCCTACTGGCTGGCCGCGGGGCTGGCGGTCCTGGGCACGGCGGTGCTGGCCGGTCTGCTCTACCGCTTCGTGGTGCTAAGGGTGCGCGGCCTGGTGGTCAGCGAGGTGATCGCCACCTTCGGCGTGGGCCTGGCCATCCTGGAGCTGTTCCGCTTCCTGGGCTTCATCGGCTTCGAGTACACCCTGCCCGAGCTTTTGGACGCCGAGCTGAACCTGGGCGGGGTGATCGTGGACGGACAGCGCCTGGTCATCCTGGCCGTGGGCGCCGGGCTCACCCTGTTCCTGTGGGTCTTCACGCGCTTGACCCGCACCGGCCGGGCCTTTAGGGCCATCGCCCAGGATGAGCACACCGCCCTGACGCTCGGCATCAACACCGAGCGCGTGGCCACCGTCTCCGTGGCCTTCGGCGCGGCCTACGCCGCCGTGGCCGCCCTGGTGATCCTGCCCTTGGGCACCATCGCCGTCAACGAGGGCTACTCGGTGCTGGTCAACGCCCTGGCGGTGTGCATCGTGGGCGGCCTGGGCTCCACCCTGGGGGTCATGGTGGCCAGCTTTTTGATCGGCTATGCCCAGACCATCACCGCCACCTACCTGGAGACCAGCTGGATGATGGTGGTGAGTCTCTTGGCCATCTTGGTAATCCTGCTGGTGCGCCCCTCGGGGCTCTTTGGCAGCCAAAAGCAACTGGAAGAGCGCATCTGATGAGCAACCCGGGCAAATCCAAACAAGGCACCCGGCGGCGCGAACGCCTGGACCGGGGCATCAAGGTCCGCAGCGAGGACATCTACGCCCTGAACTCCTGGCGCGAGGCCATTTATCTCCTGGCCCCCCGCGCCTTCCCGGTGCTGGCGCTGTTGGCCCTGGCGCTTTTGGCGCCCCTGTACTGGCAGCGGGTGCTGGTCTCGGCCACGGTCTTCGCCCTCTTGGCCATCAGCTGGGACCTGGCGGCCAGTAGCGGCATGGTCTGCCTGGGCCAGGCCCTGTTCTTCGGGGTGGGGGCCTACCTGGCCGGCATAATGAACCACTACTTCCACCTGCCGCCGGCCCTGACCCTGCCCCTGGCCACCCTGGGCGGCGGGCTCATCTGCACCCTGCTGTTGTTGCCGGTGCTGCGCCTGCGCGGCATCTACTTCGCCATGGTGACGCTCATCCTGCCCCTGATGGTGGAGCGCATCATCGAGGCCACCAAGATATTCGGCGGCACCGAGGGCTTGAGCGGGCTCACCCCCTTCCCCCATCCCCTGGTGGAGTCCTTCATCACCATGGCCGCGCTGTGGGTGGCGCTGTTTGGGCTAAGGCGCATCATGGCCTCGGACTACGGCCTGGTGCTCAAGGGCATCAACGACAACGACCGCGCGGTGATGAGCGCGGCGCTCAACATCTACCGCTACAAGGCCCAGGCCCTGTTCCTGGCGGCGGCCACCGGGGCCTTTGCCGGGGCCTTCATGACCCACGCCTACATGTTCGTGGGCATGCCGGTCTTCGCCCTGGACTACTCCATCCTGCCCATCGCCAGCGCGGCCGTGGGCGGGCTGGGCACCCTGGCCGGCCCGGCCCTGGGGGCCTTCATCCTCGTGCCCCTTTCGGAGATGCTCAGGGGTTTGGGTGGCCTGCGCATCGTTATCTACGCCGTGCTCCTGGTGGTCTTCACCGTGGGGCTGCCCGAGGGCGTGTTTCATTACCTGCGGCGCAAGTACACCCAGTTCGAGCGCTGGACCGAGGTGGGCAAATGACAGAGCCGGCGCCTAAGCCCTCCCGCGACGAGATCATCCTCTCCGTGCGGGGGCTGACCAAAAACTTCGGCGGCGTCACCGCCGTGGACCAGGTGAGCTTCGAGGTCAAGCGGGGCGAGCTGATCGGGGTCATCGGCCCCAACGGCTCGGGCAAGACCACCCTGGTCAACCTCATCACCGGCTTCGTCAAGCCCTCGGCCGGCAAGATCATGGTCAAGGGCAAGGACGTCACCGGCTGGGCGCCCTATGCCATCGCCGACCTGGGCCTGGCGCGCACCTTCCAGATGGTCAAGCCCTTCTACCAGCTGCCGGCCTTCAAGAACGTGGTGGTGGCCCTGTTCTCGCCCCGGGTGCAGCGCCTGGCCGGCGGGCGCTACGGCGACCGCGACGCCGTGGCCAAGGACCTGTTGGAGGAGGTGGGCTTCGAGCGCGACTCCTGGGTCATCAACAAGCAGGCCAGCGTGCTGCCCCACGGCTATCTGAAGCGCCTGGAGCTGGCCCGCTGCCTGGCCCTGCGCCCGGAGGTGCTGGTATTGGACGAGCTGTTCTCGGGCCTGTCCCTGGCCGAGGTGGCCAGCCTGGTGCCGGTGATCGAGAAGCTGATGGTGCAAGGCATGACCATCATCATGGTGGAGCACCGGCTCAAGGAGCTGTTCCGCATCGCCGACCGGGTGCTGGTGCTTAACTTCGGGCAAAAGATCGCCGAGGGCGCGCCCCAGGAGGTCATGTCCCAACCCAAGGTGCGCGGGGCCTACCTGGGCAGCGAGTCGGAGGATTAGGACGTGCTGGAAGTCAAGGGGCTGATGGTCTTTTACGAGAACGCGCTGGCGGTCAACGACCTGTCGCTAAAGGTGGAGGCCGGTCAGGTGGTGGGGGTGATCGGCTCCAACAGCGCCGGCAAGACCACCCTCATGAACACCCTGTCGGGGCTCATCCTGGATCAGCGCCTCAAGGAGCTGCGCAAGGGCGGCGAGCGCATCACCATCATGGGGCAGGTGGTCTTCGAGGGCCAGGACATCAGCGACATGCCGGCCTACGAACGGGTGCGACTGGGCATCGTGCTCTGCCGCGAGCGCCACCCGGTCTTTCCCGACAGCACCGTGCAGGAGAACCTTTTCATCGCCGGCCACCTGCGCTCCAAGGTGGAGGTGGCCCAGACCATGGACCTGGTCTTCGGCCTTTTCCCCAACCTGACCCGCTGGCGCCGCCGCAAGGCCGGCTTCCTCTCCGGCGGCGAGCAGCAGATGCTGGCCATCGGCATGGCCCTGGTGGTGCGGCCGCGCCTGCTCTTGCTGGACGAGCCGCTGTTGGGCCTGTCGCCGGCCATGCAGGAAAAGGTGGTTGAGGCCATCAAGAGCGTGCGCGAAAAGACCGGCGTGACCATCGTCATCGCCGAGCAGTTCGCCCGCCCCATCCTGCCCATGCTGGACTTCGGCTACGTCATCGAAAACGGCATGCTCACCCTCACCGGCAATGGCCGGGACTTGATGGAAAACCCCGAGGTCAAGAGCGCCTACTTCGGTCTGTGAGAGAAGCCTTGTCAAAACCAAACGCCATCAACATACCCAGCGCCTTCGACGCGCTAGCCAAAGCGCACCCTGGCAAGACCGCCGTGGTCTACCTGGGAACCGCCTTCACCTATGCCGACCTTCAAGGGCTCTCCGACCGCTTCGCCAGCGGACTCCTGGCCCGGGGCTTCACCCCCGGAGAGCGGGCGGTGCTCTACCTGCCCAACTCGGTGCAGTGGGTGGTGGCCTGGCTGGGGGTGCAGAAGGCCGGCGGCGTGGCCGTGCCCATCACCCCCATCTACACCGCCCACGACCTGGCCTACGTGGCGGGCGACACGGGGGCCACGGCCGTGATCTGCCAGGACCGCAACTATGGCTACGTCACCCAGGCCCTGGCCACCACGGGCCTGAAGCAGGTGGTGGTCAGCGGGCTCACCGAGCTCTTGCCGCTCTGGAAGCGCTTCTTCGGCTGGGCCATGGATATCGTGCCCAAGGGCAAGGTGGCCAAGGCCGAGCACACCGTGGGGATGCGCGCCCTGCTGGGGCTCTCCGCCGCCGCACCGCCGCCCAGCCCGGCCGGGCCCGACGACGTCGCCGAGATACTCTACACCGGCGGCACCACCCGCCACCCCAAGGGCGTGCCCATCACCCACCGCCTGCTCCTGGACTGCGCATCCGAACAGCTGGCGGTGAGCTCGCATCAGGTCCCTCCGGCCGAGAACGTCATCCTGGGCTCGGCTCCGGTCTTCCACGTCCTGGGGCAGACCTGCGGGCTGGGCACCATATTCACCTACGGCGGCTGCCTGGTGCTGCAACCCCGGGTGAACCTGGACGCCATGTTCGAGGCCATCGAGAGCTGGAAGGTGCGCACCTTCATCGGCGTGCCGGCCCTGTACCGCATGATTCTGGAGCACCACCGCCTGGACCAGTACGACCTCTCCTCCCTGGCCTTTTGCTTCAGCGGCGGCGACGTAATGCCCCAGGAGGTGGCCCGCCGCTGGCAGGAGCGCTTCAATCTCAAGATATACATCGGCTACGGCTCCACCGAGACCGTGGGCGGCGTGTGCATGTCCTACCCCCAGGACGATATCCCCCTGGGTTCCATGGGCCGGGTGCTAAAGAGCAAGCAGATCAAGGTGGTGGACCCGGGCAGCATGGAGGAGGCGCCCCTGAACAAGCCCGGCGAGCTGCTGGTGCACTCCGACCCCATGGTCAGGGCCTACTGGAACAAGCCCCAGGAGACGGCCAGCTCCTTCATAGAGCTGGAGGGCAAGACCTGGTACCGCACCGCCGACGTGGTGGCCAGGGACGCCGATGACTACCTCTACTTCGTGGACCGCACCGTTGACACCATCAAGCACAAGGGCTACCGGGTCAGCGCCTCGGAGATCGAGGCCGTCTTGCAGGAGCACCCGGCGGTGATCGAGTCCTGCGTGGTGGGCGTGCCCGACGCCAAGGTGGGCGAGCGCATCAAGGCCTTCGTGGTGCTCAAAAAGGACATCAAGGGCGTCACCGGCTACGACCTGATCCATTGGTGCAAGGAGCGGCTCATCGACTACAAGATTCCCCAGTACATCGAGTTTCGCGACATGCTGCCCAAGTCCAAGGTGGGCAAGCTCCTCAGGCGCGATATCCGCTCCGAGGAGATGTCGCGCCTGGAGCAAAAGGGCGGCAAGAAATAGGCCCCAGCCCCGGCGGCGCGCCCGCCGCGGGGCATGGACGGACCCAAAGGTTTTGCGGTCCGGACCGAGGCTGGCGGCTGCCGACGCGGGGTAGTCGAGCAAACTAAGACGGGCGGGGATAAACCCCGCCCGCGTTCATTGGCGCGGCAGCCTCGCCAGGGGAGCCGCCAGCGCCGGCCGGAACTGCAACCCCTGCCGACCCGTATATGCCCCCCGGGGGGCACCCGACCCTAGTCCCGCCGCCGGTCCAGAATCTCGCGCACCGTGGCCAAGAAGTCCACGCGCTTGAAGGGCTTGGCCACATAGCCCATGGCCCCCGCCGACAGGCAGTCGCGCACCGGGCCGTCGGCGGCGTAGCCGCTGGCGATCATCACCCTGGCCCGGGGGGACTGCTCCAACAGGCGCCCCAGGCACTGCTGGCCGCCCATGCCGGGCATGCCCAGGTCCAGTATCACCAAATCGACGGCCTCGTCATGGCTGGCGTGGACCTCCAGGGCCTCCTCGCCGCTGCCGGCGGTTAGCACCGTGTAGCCCATCTCCTCCAGGCTCTGGGCTCCCAGCTCGCGCAAGTCCTCCTCATCGTCCACCAGGAGGATGGTCTCCCGCCCGCCCAGGAGGTCCTCGGGCAATGGCGGGGGCAAGGTGGAGACCGGCGCCTGTTGTTGAAAGGCCGGCAGGTAGATGTTGAAGGTGCTGCCCAGGCCGGGCTCGCTGTAGGCGGCCAGATGACCGCCATGGCTCTTGACGATGCCGTGCACCGTGGACAGCCCCAGGCCGGTGCCCCTCCCCACCTCCTTGGTGGTGAAGAAGGGATCAAAGGCCTGCTCCAGGGTGCGGCGGTCCATGCCCGCGCCGCTGTCGCAGACCAACAGGCGCACGTAGGCGCCGGGGCGCACCTCCAGGTGCTGGCGACAGTACTCCTGGTCCAGTTCCACGTTGGCCGTCTCGATGGCAAGGCGCCCGCCCAGGGGCATGGCGTCCACGGCGTTGGTGGCCAGGTTGATGACAACCTGCTCCATCTGGCTGGAGTCGCCCTCTATGGGCAGCAGGTCGGGGGCCAGCTTGGTCTCGATGGCGATCATCTTGGGGATGGTGTGCTTGAGCATCGAGACCACGTGTTCCACGTCCAGATTGAGGTTCAGGGGGCGCGGCTGCACCTCCACCTTGCGGCTGAAGGCCAGGATTCGCTTGACCAGATCGCGGGCGCGCTCGGCGGCCAGCAGGATGCGCTCCAGTTCCCCGGCGGTATCCCGCCCCTGGACCTGGCGGCTTAGGCCCCGCTCGGCGTGCCCCATCACCGCGCCCAGTATGTTGTTGAAGTCATGGGCGATGCCGCCGGCCAAGGTGCCCACGGCCTCCATCTTCTGGGCCTGGCGCAGTTGCCCCTCCAGGCGGCGCCGCTCCTGGTCGGCGCGAA
>JAKAGJ010000509.1 GCA_021815655.1 Deltaproteobacteria bacterium
CATCAGCGTGGCCGTGGAACCCCGCACCGTGGGCGACCAGGACAAGCTCGCTCTGGCCCTGGAGAAGCTGGCCGACGAGGACCCCACCTTCCGGGTGCGCTCCGACGAGGACACCGGCCAGACCATAATCAGCGGCATGGGCGAGCTGCACCTGGAGGTGCTGGTGCACCGCCTCAAGCGCGAGTTCGGGCTGGAGGTGGGCGTGGGCCGGCCTCAGGTGGTGTACCGCGAGGCGGTGACCAGCGAGGTCCAGGTGGAGGAGGTCTTTGACCGCGACCTGGGCGGCGCCCGCCAAGTGGGGCAGGTGCGCCTGGCCATGGGCCCCAACCCCCGGGGCGGCGGCAACACCTTGCGCGTGGAGGCGCCAGAGGACCAACTGCCCACCCACCTGGACCCCCTCCTGCGCCAGGTCATCGAGGAAGGCCTGATGAGCGGCGTGGTGCTGGGCTATCCGGTGGTGGATACGTGGGTGCACGTCTTGGGCGGGGCCTTCACTCCCGGCGTCTCCACCGACCTGGGCTACCTCCTGGCCTGCTCCATGGCCCTGAAAAAAGCCCTGACCGAGGCCCATCCCGTGCTCCTGGAGCCGGTGATGCGCGTGGAGGTGGTGGTGCCCGAGGAGTTCATGGGCGAGGTTATCGGCGACCTCAACGCCCGCGGCGGCTCGGTGGAGCTGGTGGAGCCCAAGGGCGGCACCAACGTCATTCGCGCCTCGGTGCCCTTGAAGGCCATGTTCGGCTATTCCACCAGCCTGCGCTCGTCCACCCAGGGCCGGGCCATCTTCAGCATGCAATTCAGCCACTATGACCGCGTGGAGGAAAAGCGCCGCTGACCCGCGACAGCCGGCGGCGCCTCCTCCTCGACCACCACGGTCCAGCGGTCCCGGGGCGCTCGGGGCGGCTCGCCCCCGGGCGCGGCCGCCTTGGGCCCCCCGCCCATACTTTCCAGGCCGGCACCCATTCCCGGGCCTGACCTCCATCACCCCCTCGAAAGACCAGCCTTAACACCTTCTAAACAAGTTAAATAAAAGTTACAAAATACCCAAAGTCTAATGTTAAAAGCGTCACAAAGAGCCAGAATTTTTTCTGGTTTCGCCCTGCATGATTTAACAATAATACTGCTAACTGTTTGCCAATTATGATAAACTTCAATAACTGAAAATATTATATCGCTCCGTCATGTCTTGTGAGTTGAGCCTATCCATCCGCGGGAGCTTTGGGATATGAGGCGATATATCGGCGCCTTCCTGCCGGCCCTGCTCTGCGTGGCCCTTTTCGGGGCCACGGTCTTCTGGGTGGTCCTGCCCGAAGCCGAACAGGCCATCCTGGCCAAAAAGCGGGAGATGATCCGGGAACTGTCCCAGGCGGTGCTGTCCCTGCTGGCCACCTACGAACAACAGGAAAAAACCGGCCTGCTCACGCGCGGCCAGGCCCAGGAGCGCGCCCTGGACAGGGTCAGGGCCATGCGCTACGGCTCGGACGGCAGGAACTACTTCTGGGTATTGGACCTGGCAACCAAGCGCATGTTGATGCATCCCTATACGCTGGACCTGGTGGGGAAGGAAGTCAGCAATACCGTTGACTCGCGCGGGGAAAAGCTCTTCCAGGCCATGTTCTCGGTGCTGGAGGAAAAGGGCGCCGGCTACGTCTCCTATCACTACCAGTACATGGACGACCCCCGCCACGACGCCCTGAAGACCTCCTATGTGGTTCGCTTCGCCCCCTGGGACTGGGCGGTGGGCACCGGGGTGTACACCGAGGACATCCAGGCCGATATGGCCAAGCTTACCAAGGAATTGACCTGGGCGGGTCTGGGGGTGTGGCTGGCGGTGACCCTGCTGGGGGTCTACATCACCCTGCGCAACGTCAGGACCGACCGCCAGAACCTGGCTGCCCAGCAGTCCCTGGTGGAGAGCGCCCAGAAATTCCGCAGCATCAGCGTCAACGCCCTTGACGGTGTGGTCATGATCGACAGCCGCCACCAAATAACCTTCTGGAACCAGGCCGCCCAGGATATCTTCGGCTTCCAGGCCTCCGAGGTATTGGGGCGAAACGTCCTGGAACTCCTGACCCCCCAACGCCACCGGCGGGAATACCTGACCACCTTCCGCAAGCTTTTGGCCGCCGACCAGGGCCTGGTTTTGGGCAACATCCTGGAACTGGTGGCGGTGGACAAGCAGGGCCGCGAATTCCCGGCGGAGCTGTCGGTCTCGGGCCTGAGCCTGGGCGGCCAGTGGCACGTGGTGTGCGTGGTTCGCAACATCACCAAGCGCAAGCAGGCCGAGAAGGCCTTGGCGGAAAGCGAAAAGCTTTACCGCACCTTGTTCGAAAAGGCCGGCGAGGCCATCTTCCTCGTCCAGAACGAGCAGTTCATAGACTGCAACGCCGAGGCCCTGCGCATGTTCAGGGCCAGCCGGGAGCAGTTGTTGGGCCTATCGCCCACGGCCCTTTCTCCCCCGCAACAGGCCGACGGCTCGGACAGCGCTGCCCTGGGCCAAGCCAAGATGAATCAAGTCCGGGCCGGCACACCCCTGGTCTTCGAATGGCTCCACAAACGCCTGGACGGTTCGGTCTTTGACGCCGAAGTGAGCCTGATAAACATCGACCTGCCCGATAAAACCTTTCAGATGGCCATTCTGCGCGACATCAGCGCGCGCAAGCGGGCCGAGGTGGCGCTCATGGAAAGCGAGGGCCGCCTGCGCCGGGCCCAGGCCGTGGGCGGGGTGGGCAGCTACGAGATAGACCTGACCGCTGGGACCCTCTGGGGCTCAGAAGAAGCCGTCAGGATTTATGGTCTGGAAAGCTACCAGACCCAAACCTTGCCCCTGGCGCTGGTGCAGACCCTGCCCCTGGGGACCGACCGGCCCCGCCTGGACCAGGCCCTGGAGCAGATGTTGAAGCACGACGCCCCCTACGAGCAGGAATACACCATCCAGCGCCTTTCGGATGGGCAGTTGCGCCGGCTGGTATCCAGGGCTGAACTGGTCAAGGACGCCCAAGGCCTGCCGAGCAAAATAGTGGGTACCGTGCAGGATATCACCGAACGCAAGCTGGCCGAGGAGGAGA
>JAKAGJ010000510.1 GCA_021815655.1 Deltaproteobacteria bacterium
GCGCCCTGGCCGTCCAGCAGCCAGACCTCGTCGCCGGGTTGCAGGCGCAACACCTGGCGGGCGTGGGCCGCCTCGGCCGGGGCCAGTTCCACCTCCGGGCGCTCCAAGTCGCCGGGGGCCACCAGGAAGCGCCGCCGGCTCAAGCCCTCACCCCATCACCAGGCTGGCCCAGCCGGCCAGGGAGTCCTGCTCCAACAGGGCCAGGCCCTGGGCCTCCAAGGCGGCGCGCACGGCCTGGATCTGCATCACCAAGAGCCCCGAGACGATCAACTCGCCGCCGGGCGCCAGACGCGCCGCCAGGGCCGGGGCCAGCTCTTGCAGGTCCTTGGCCGTGAGGTTGGCCACCACCAGCGGGAAGCGCTCCTCTATGGCCTCCAGGGGGGTGCCGCTGGCCTCCAGGCGCTCCGCCAGGCCGTTGAGCCCGGCGTTGTGCCCCGTGGCGGCCACGGCCTCGGGGTCCAGGTCGATGGCCATGGCGCTGGCGCCGCCAAAAAGCAAAAAGGCCAGGGCCAGGATGCCGGTGCCGCAGCCCACGTCCAAAAGGCGCGGCGGCAAGAGGTCGCGCTCGGCCAGGCGCTCCAGGCGGGCCAGGCACAGGGTGGTGGACTCGTGCTGGCCGGTGCCGAAGGCCTGGCCGGGGTCGATGACGATCACCCGCTGCTCGGGTCCGGGCTCGGCCTTTTCCCAGGGCGGGGCCACCATCAGCCCCCGGGTCACGGCCCGGGGCTTGAAGTGCTTCTTCCAGTTCTGGCCCCAGTCCTCGCCGGGCAGATCCTGGAAGCTGACCAGCACCTCCTGGCCGGCCTCCTGCCCCAGTTCCTGGGCGTAGCGGGTGAGCATGGCCTTCTGGGCCGCCAGGTCGCCGCCGGCGGGCAGAAAGCCCTTGACCCGCACGGGGCTGGGCGGGTCGGCGAAGTCGTCCACCTCCACCCCCAGGCCGGTGAGGGTGACCAGAAAATCGGCCGCGGCCTCGGCTTGGGCCTCGGGGGCCAGGATGACCACCTCGATCCAGGCGGGGGCCTCGGGCGGGCTGGGGGCTTGGCTCATGGCTTTCTCTCGCGGCCTCAGGTTTGCGCCAGATGGGCGGGCAGGATAAAATGATTGCCTCAACTATAGGGGAACCTTCGAGAAAGGACAAGGCCTCGGTGACCAGCGACGCGCTGAAGAAATTGCTTGAAGAGGTGGCCGCCGGCCATACCGCCCCGGACCAGGCCTTGCGGCGTCTCAAGTCCCTGCCCTACGAGGACCTGGGCTTCGCCCGCGTGGACCACCACCGCGCCCTGCGCCAGGGCTTCCCGGAGGTGATCTTCGGCCAGGGCAAGACCCCGGAGCAGATCGCCGGCATCGCCCGGGCCCTGTTTGCCCAGGGCGCGGCGGTGCTGGTCACCAGGGTGGACCAGGACAAGGCCCAGGCCGTGCGGGAGCTGTTTCCCGAGCTGGCGCACAACCTTCAGGCCCGCTGCTTGAGCCTCCCGGCCCGCGAGGGCCCACGGCCGGGCAAGGGCCTGGTGGCCGTGGTGGCAGCCGGCACCTCCGACCTGCCCGTGGCCGAGGAGGCGGTGCTCACCGCCCGGCTGATGGGGTCGGCGGTGGAGACGGTCTTCGATGTGGGGGTCAGCGGCCTGCACCGCCTGCTGGCCTCGCGGGCGGTGCTGGAGCGGGCCACCTGCTTCGTGGTGGTGGCCGGCATGGAAGGCGCCTTGCCCTCGGTGGTGGCCGGCATGGTCGACCGCCCGGTGATCGCCGTGCCCACCAGCGTGGGCTATGGCACGGCCTTCGGCGGCCTGGCCGCCCTCCTGGGCATGCTCAACTCCTGCGCGCCGGGCTTAAGCGTGGTCAACATCGACAACGGCTTCGGGGCCGGCTATCTGGCCGGGCTCATCGACCACATGGACTAGCCCTTGCGCGCCGTGGTGCAGAGGGTCTCCTCGGCCCGCGTGGAGGTGGGCGGCCAGATTGCGGGGTCCATCGGCGCGGGCTTTTTGGTGCTCCTGGGGGTGGGGCGGGGCGATGGGCCCGAGCAGGCCGACTGGCTGGCCGACAAGATCGCCGGCCTGCGCGTGTTTCCCGACCAGGACGACAAGCTCAACCTGGCCTTGGCCGACATGGGCGGCCAGGTGCTGGTGGTCAGCCAGTTCACCCTCTGGGGCGACTGCGCCAAGGGCCGGCGGCCATCCTTCGGACGCGCCGCCGGCGGGAGCGAGGCCGAGCCCCTCTACCTGCGCTTCGTGGAGCGCCTGCGCGGCCAGGGCCTCACCGTGGCCACCGGCGTCTTCGGGGCCATGATGGACATCCACCTGGTAAACCAGGGCCCCGTCACCCTGCTATTGGACAGCGAAAAAACCTTCTAGGCCCGGTCCCCTACCAGCGGCGATGGCCGTGGCCGTAATAGCCGCGGGGGCCGCCCCAGTGGCCGTGGGACCGGCCCCAGCCGTAATAGCCGTAGTAGCCATAATAGCCATGATAGGGCCAACCGTAATAACGGGGGTAGTAGTAGCCATAGGGGGCCACGGCCACTCCGGCCGGCGGGGCCGCGTAATCGGGATAGACCACGCAGCCGCCCACCAGGACCGCCAACAGGAGCAAAGCCGCCGCCCAGCCCGTTCTCGCGCTCCCCATGCCCATGGTCTCGCCTCCATCGCCCGCCACGGCCCCGCGGCCGGTGAACTACCCCATTCTTTAAATATAGGACGCCGGCCTCGGCCTTGCCAGGACCGGCCCCCTCCTGCCCTACCAGCGGCGGCCAGGGTGGCCGTGGAAGCCCGCCGGCGGAGGCTGGTGATAGCGGTGCCCGCCCCCATGGGGGCCCGGGTGCACCGGGTGAATCACGCACCCCCAGCCCAGCAGGGCCAGGGCCAGCAGGGCCAGGGCCGCCGTCCGTCTCGCCATCTTGCTCATCTTGGCCTCACGTTTCGCCGTTTGTTCAGTCGCGCCAATGGCCCCGGCCGTGATGGTGTCCCCGCCAGCCCGGCGGGTAGGTCCGCACCACCTGGGCGTGGTGCATAAAGGGCCGCTCGTGGCCCATGGGCAGCACCACGTAGCGCGGCCCGGGGCGAAGGTGG
>JAKAGJ010000511.1 GCA_021815655.1 Deltaproteobacteria bacterium
TTGGCCAGCTTGTCCTTGTATGAATGCGCCAGCTCCAGCCGCGCCACCGGGGCGTGGTTGTTGAGAATCCAGGTCAGCTCGCAGACCTCGGGCACGTCGGCCTGCACGTAGAAATAGGCGCGCTCGGGGTCCAGGCCCAGGGCCAGGAAGTCCAGGGCGGCGTCCAGGGTGCCCTGCCGCAGGCGCGGGCCGTCGCTCACCGTGGTCAGGGCGTGGTAATTGACGATGAAGCAAAAGAGCTGATGCTCCTGCTGAAAGCGAATCATGGGCTGCATCATGGCGAAGTAGTTGCCGATGTGCAGGGTGCCCGAGGGCTGAATGCCAGATAGCACGCGCATGCCTTGCTTAAACCTCCCCGGCCAAATAAATAGAGGAAGACTTTATCCAGCTCCCGCCCGCCGGTCAAGGCGAACGGCCGGGCCGCCCCGGCGCGCAAATCAAGGCCGGACCGGTAATCGCCGGCCCGGCCGCGCTGGGCGGAAGCCCCTGGCTTACTCCATGATCTTTACGTAGGCCTTGGAGCGCAGGTCGGTGAGCCACTCCCGGAAGCGCTTCTCCAGGGCCTCGTGCTCCAGCTTGACCCGTATCTGCTCACGCTGCTCCGGGCGCAGGCCCGAGGCGCTGGGTTGCGTGGCCGGGTTCATGATCTGCATGAACACGTAGCTGCCCGGCACCTTGATAACCTGGCTCACCTGGCCGGGCTTGAGCTGGCCCAGGGCCTGGCGCATCTCGGGCAGCATGTCGCTCTCGGAAATCTGCCCCAGCTCGCCGCCCTGGGTGGCGCCGGGGCCTTGGGAATAGCGGCGGGCCAGCTCGGCGAAGTTATCTCCCGAGGCGGCCTTCTTGCGCAATTCCTCGGCCTGTTTGCGCACCTCCTCCTCGGCGGCGGGGGTGGCCTTGGCGGGGATGCTCAAGAACACGGCCCGCAAGCGCAGCTCGCTCTTGGCGTCGGGTGCCTGCCCGGTCTGCTGACTGCGGTAGTAGTCATCAACTTCCTTGTCGCTGATCACCACCCGGCTCTTGACGTTGCGCTCCACCAGCTTGTGCTTCAAGAGCTCGCGCTTGAGGTCCTGCTTGTACTCGTCGGGGGTCAGGCCGCGGCGGCTGAGTTGGGCCGCGAACTCGTCGTCGCTGAGCTGGTTGGCGGCCTTGAGGCGCTCGATGTAGTGGTCGATCTCCGGCGGGGTTACCGTGATATTGGCCCGTTTAACCTCCTGGTCGAATATCTTGTCCTCGATCAGGCGCTCCAGGGCCATGCGCCGCATCTGGGGTTTGTTGGGCAGCTTCTCCCCAGGATGCTCCGCGGCGGCGGAGGCCACCTGGGCCTCCAGAACGGTCAGTATCTTATCCAGGTCCAGGGAGGTGATGACGTCGTCGCCCACCACGGCCACCACCCGGTTTTCCTCGGCCTTGGCCGGGGCGGCGCCCAGGGCCAGGGCCAGGGCGCAGCACATCATCGGGATCAACGACAATTTTAGACGTGACATCATTGTCTCCCTGAATCGCCAATCAGCCCGCTTTGCTCGAAGCGGGGGTCGAACTCCACGCGGGCCTTGGCACGCAGTTCTTCTATGAAGGATGAGGCCAGGGCCTCCCGTTTTTCCGCCGAAAGCCGGCGTTGTATCTCCTCGGCGGCCTGGGTCAGGTCCAGCTCGGCCGCCGGGCGCTTGGCCAGCACCCGCACCACGTGAAAGCCGTAGGGGCTGGGCAGGGGCCCGGCCAGCTTGCCCGGCTCCAGGGAGAAAATCTTGTCCTCCAGGGCGGGGGGCATGTGCCCCCGGCTGAGCCAGGTGGGCTCGCCGTCCTCGGCCAGGGCTATGCCCAGCTTGGCCGCCGCCGCGCCCAGGTCCTCGCCCTTGCCCAGGCGCTGCACCAACTCCTGGGCCAGCTCCTTGTTGGGCATCAGCACGTGCTGGGCCAGCACCTGCTCCGGCCGGCGGAACTCATCGCGGTGGGCCTGGTAGTAGGAGCGCACGTCATCGGCGGCGATCTGCACCCGACCGCCCAGGAGCAGGTCCAGGGCCTTTTGCATGAGTATCTCCTGGGAAAGCACCCGGCGCCACTCCTCGTACTCGATGCCCTGGGCGATCAGGGCGCGGTCAAAGGCCTCCTCGCTCAGGCCCCGGCGCAGGGAGGCCTCCTCGCGGTCCAGTTCCTCGGGCTCCAGGCGGATGGACTTGGCCTGGGCCTGGTCCAACACCAGGCGCCGCCGCACCAGGGTCTCCAGCACGGCCTTGCGCAGGTCGCGGGTCAGCGCCGTGGGGTCCTTGCCCAGGCCCATGAAGGCGCTTTGGGCCAGAAAATCCTCCATTAGGATGGGCCGGCCATTCACGCTGGCCAGGTCGGGGGAGTGGGATTTCTTCTCGCAGGCCACGGCCAGGGTCAGGGTGCACAAGATCAGGGCGCAGGCCAAAGTGCGCAGCGGGCGGCCAGGCCGCGGACCCTGGGGTGATTCTTGCAGCATAACAGGCAATTTAGATACCATTTCCCCCAATGTATTGCAAGAAGTCCTTGGCCTGGGCCAGGGGCGGGGCGTCGGGCCGCAAGCGCACGCTCACCCGCCCGTCGGGGAAGACTTGCACCCTCTGGGGTTCCTTGCGGGCCAAGGCCAGCAGGCGATCCAGGTC
Source organism: Deltaproteobacteria bacterium (assembly GCA_021815655.1). Classification (GTDB taxonomy): domain Bacteria; phylum Desulfobacterota; class Desulfarculia; order Desulfarculales; family Desulfarculaceae; genus JACRDC01. Next base: position 2,628 of record JAKAGJ010000511.1, read on the forward strand.
CACCCGGGCCTCGTGGCTGAAGTGCACCTGCATCTGTCCGCCGGAGAGGTCCAGCCGGACGGCATAAAGCCGGCGCAGGGTGTACTTCAATTCCACGGCCTGCAAAAGGTTGCTGGCCACCGGCGGCGGCGGGCCGAAGCGGTCGCCCATCTCGGCGGCCACCGTGGCCAACTCCTCGGGGTTGCGGGCCAGGCTCAAGCGCTTGTACAGGCTTAGGCGCACCTGGGAGTCGGGCACGTAGCTCTCGGGCAGGCTGGCGTTGATGGACAGATGCAGCTCCGGCTCCGGCCCCTCGGCCGGGGCCTCGCCCTTCAAGGCCGCCACCGCCTCCTCCAGCATGCGCACATACAGCTCGTAGCCCACCTCGGCCACCTGGCCCGACTGCACCTCGCCCAAGAGGTTGCCGGCCCCGCGTATCTGCAAATCGTGCATGG
>JAKAGJ010000512.1 GCA_021815655.1 Deltaproteobacteria bacterium
GCGGTGAACCAAGAGGCCTTCAAGGTGGTGATCCTGGCGCATGTGGTCCAGGCGCATGGGGCGCGCTCCGGCCTGGGGCCTGGCCAGGGCCACGTGCACCTCCAGGCCCAGCTCGCCGGCATGGGCGGCCACGCGGCCGGCGCTGGCCGCCAGGCCGCCCCATTGCCAGGGGGGAAAGGTCGGGCTGACCAGCCATATCTTGCGGACGGGGGGCACGGGTGTTTCTCCATCAGGGGCGGCCGTGAATGTCTCAGTATAGACCAGGCCAAGGGTGGCTGGGGCACATAGTCCGGCCTGTCCAGGGCCACCCAAGCGCGACGGCCATTTTTGTGGGGACCGCCGCTGTTGCGCAGCGGGGAGATTGACGATTTGCCCTTGCAAGCAGAGGTCTGGCGAAGGCATAGTAGCGCCCGGCTGGGATGGCGCTGGGCATCTGGTCCCAGTCCCACGCCACCTGGGAGCGGCGACGGCAAACCCAGAATTGAAGACAACGCGGCGGCGGCCGCATCATCTCGGATGATTGGGTGGCATGAAACGGACACTACTGTTCTGCTCGTCGGCTATTGGCTTGTTGATGCTTATGACGGGATGCGTATCACCCGCGCCTCACGACCGCGCGGTAGTTGAGGCCGCTAAAATAGGCAGCCAGGCCAGGGGGGCGGAATTGCTGTTGCATTATCCTGGGGTCAAATGCGTAAGAGACAATAGGGTATATTTTGTAGATGGCGCATCTTTGCCTTATGATGATAAAAAAATTAAGGATTTTAATGAAAGGCTGGAGAACGCGGACATAAAGGACCATTTCGCGCAAGCCTATCCCGCGTTTGCGCCCATTGATGCGCCAGCTCTTGACAATGATCCTGGGCGGTTCCGCAATGACGCCTTGCTTAAGAAGCTTTATGGTAGCAGCCAGCAGGAGATTGAAGGCAACCTGGTGGAAGTTGATTGGATGCCGGTTCATAGCGGTGCCAAGCTGCTTTTCAACAAGAACGAAAACGCCGCGGCCCAGCTTAAAAAAGTATCGGATGAACTGGATAATTTGCCAAACGAGTTCATGAAATACATAGTAAATATCGATGGCACCTATGAGTATCGTCCCATCGAGGGCACGACCCGCTTAAGCCCTCACAGCTACGGCATTGCAATTGATCTGGAGGTTAAATACACGTGCTATTGGCTTTGGGACAAAGAGCATAATTATCGCAATGAAATCCCAAAGGAGATTGTGGATATTTTCGAAAAACACGGCTTTGTTTGGGGGGGGCGGTGGTATCACTACGACACCATGCATTTCGAATATCGGCCCGAGATGTTTGAGCGCGTGTTGTGAGCCGGAGGCCAAGGTCAGTTTAGACCAAAAAGGGCGCCACGATAGACAAAGCCCAGGGGCGGGCGCGGGCAGGTAGCCGCTGGCCTGGCATAATGGCTTGATCCCGCGGATATTGATTTTGTTCCGCCCGCTTGGGGCCTTCAGGATGATCGCCTAACAGGCTGTTGAAAAACAGCCTGCTGGCGGGCCAAGGACGGCCCGCCCAAAAGCGCAGGCTCTTATAGCCAAGCTTTTTGGGAGAGTTAGCCGAATTGATTTCGGCTAACTCGAGTTGAAAAAGTCCATGGACGGACTTTTTCAACACCTTGCTAACGGCCGGCGCTTACCTGGCGCCAGTCTTGCCGCACTAGGGACAGCAAGGTCCTGGCCCTGTCATACTCCAGATTGATGCTGTCCCAATGAGGATGGCCTGCCAGGCGTTGCATCAACAAGCCATCATTGTCAAACCAGCGGGGCAGCAGGCCGCCTAGGAAGTAGCCTCGCTGGCGCAGAAATTCCACGGCCTGACCCACCCAGGGGCAGGAAAGTTGCAGCCATATCTGAATGACCCGCACACCCTGGCCAAAGACGGATTCTTCTTCCCTGGCCAGGGCCTCCGCCAAGTCGGCCCCGACCTCCCAAACCGTGAAACGCGCCAACTGGGAGAACTGGTACACCTTGCTCTGCATGCGTGTGGCCAGGCCCACGGGCACGGATTTGTCAGAAATCATGATGTGCCTGACGTCATCGAGCCCCTGGTACAAAAAGCGAAATATATCCTCGTAAACCGCCGGCAGATAGACTTCATGGGGCTTGGAAACCAGGGTGATGAAATCCACGATGGCCGAGATGCGGTCTTCGGCACCGGCCGCCTGGCCGTAAAGGTCGGCCGGCATGAGGTCCACCTCCAGGGCGTGGGTAATCCATCCCAGCCCACGACAGATTTTTTGGGAATAGACATGGCTGCATACAGGGTCGCCGAAGACCGCCTCCAAGCCGAACCGCTCGGCGGCAACCCTGGGGCCATAGCTCATCATGCGGGTCAACAGCTTGGAGGTGTTGCGATAGGATGACAACACGCCGCCCGCCCCCAACTCGTATTGCCTCGGATTGGGGCTTGAGTTGAAGAGGGCTATATGCCCCACCACTTCCCCCCGGGGAGTGCGCGCCACCACGGATATCATTCCCCCGGTGGCGTTCTCGCGGGCCAGAAGATCAGGGTCATAGTAGACTTTGATCGGATAATCATCCCCGTACACCGCGCGGAACAGGGCGGCGACACCCGGCGCGTCCTGGGGCCGGAACAAGTCTATCTTCACCTCTTGACCGGGCTCTATGCCCAATGGCCAATCCCCTTGGATCAAGGTGCCTCCCAGGATCGCGAAATGAATAATTGCCGCTCTCGACTTATCCATTCTTTATAACATATGGACGGCCTCGCCATCCCGGTTCGGCCCTTGACGGGCGGGGGGCGCGGGGGCTAATTCTGGTGGGGCGGACGCCCGCCGCTTGCCGAGGGCGGACCGCCCCTGGCGGCTGGGGGCGCCAAGGGGAGGGCGCGGCCCGGCGGCGGCCCGGGATCAACCTGAACCTCTCGCCTGACGACCAGGCCGTTGGCCACGGTTGGCGCACCTGGGTGCCCAGCGGCCTGCCGGTGCGCCTGGAGCCGGCCTGAAAGGAGGGCGCATGAACCTGGTGGAGGAGGATATCGCAGGCTTCGGCGGGGTGCGTCTGCACACCCTGCGGGCCC
>JAKAGJ010000513.1 GCA_021815655.1 Deltaproteobacteria bacterium
CATGAATTAGGGGCATTGCGAGGAGCAGCCCATCAGGGCGACGATGCCACCGCAGCGCCAATGGCGCCACCGGGGCCGAAGGGGCGTGGTTTTTCCCCCGCCCTTCTTTTTTATCCTCGGCGGGCGAAAACAGGCTCCGCGCAGCGGCCTAATCCAACTTGTCCAGGGTCACTCCGGCCAGGCGCAGGGAGCCCCCGCCGGCGAAGCGCACCCGCAGGTCCAGCTCGCAGCGCCGTTTCAGGCTGAAATCCACGGCCAGGTCACGGTACTCCGGACCCAGGTCGGAGCCCAGCACCGTCCGCCGTCCCAGGGGGATGCGCCCCAGGTCGGTGGCCACCACCAGGTCGGCCAGTTGAGAGGCGGGCTGGTTGTGCCCCTGGGCGGCCAGCTTGAAGCGCGCCCGGTAGCGTCCCGGCGCGGCCGTGACCTGGGGGCCATGCATTATGTAAAGCGGCGGGTGATAGCCGGCGCGGGCCAGCACCGCATAGCCCCCCGGGGCCTGGGGGTCGGCCAGCAGGTCGCCGGTCTGGCGCCAGAGGTCCTGGGCGCGGTAATAGCCGTCGGCCGGCCGGGCGTCCCTGAACCCCACCAGCACCACATCCAGATCAAGATCGCTGACCCCGGCGAAGTAGCAGCGCAGCTCCAGCACCGTCAATTGCCGCAGGTTGAAGGGCAGGGGCACGTCGTGCCAGGCGCCGTCGGCGGGCAGGCGCTCGGGCGTCAGATCGGCCCGGGCCAACGGGTTTTGGCCGGCCTGGCTGGTCACCTCGATATGCCCGGGCACTCCTCCGGGGCCGCGGCGCAGGCGGAACACGGCCTGGTAGTCGCCGGGAGGGAAGGCCTTGAAGGGGCCGTAGCACAGGTGCCCGGGCTGGTCGCGGCCGACCCGGGCCTGGGCCACGTTGCCCTGGGGCCGGGGCAGGCGCGGCCCCAGGGGGGCGCCCAGCCGGGGGGCCTCCTGGAAGAGCAGGCCCCAGCCCGAGGCCTGGGGGTCTTCCACCAGGCGCCCAGTGGTGCGGCCCAGGCTCTCGGCCTCCCACAGGCTGACCACGGGCGAAACCACCCGCCCAGGCTGGGGGTCGGCCACGGCGCCTGGTCGGCGGCGCAGCAAAAATACGGTGCCGGCCTGTTGTTCCAGGGTAAAGGCCCCCGAGGCCAGGAGCCGCTGGCGGGCCAAGGCCGGCGGGAAGGGGCTGATCTTGCGCGGGTAGACCTGGTCGTCGTCGTGGAAGGTGACCAGGGGCACGCGCAGGCGTTGCAGCATGGCCAGGGCCGGCGCGTCCACCAGGCCGAAATCCAGGGGGTAGAGCGGGTCGTACACCTGCTCGATGTAGGCCCGGGGCACCACCGGCGAGTAGCCGTTTATCATGGCCGCGCCGGTGCGGGCGATGGTCAGGTCGTAGATGGAGGACTGGTGGGAATCCCCCGGCCAGATGGGCAGGCCCAGCAGGCGGGTCTGGCCCTGGGGGCCGCCGGGCAACTCCCGGCGGATGGTTTCCTCCAGGGGGCCGGCCGGCGGTAGCAGGCAGACCCCAGCCGGAGTGGGGGGCCAGATGCTCATGAGCAGGGCCGCCGACAAAAGCCCGCCCAGGAGGGCTGAACGCCACCGCCCGCCAGCCCGCCAGGCGGCGCTGAGCTCGCGCAGGACCCAGCCGGCCAGGAGCGTCCACATCAACACCGCGAAGATTATCAGGCGTCCGGGCACCCGGGGGAAGTTGAAGTAGGGCACCAGCTTGTACAGGGCCTGGTATAGGGGCAGGGCCGGCAGGGTGGGACCCAGGCACAGCAGGGTGAAGAGCAGGCCCAGGCCGGCCCACAGGGTGGCCAGGCCGGCCTGGCGGGCGGCGCGGGGCCGGGCCAGCAGCAAGAGGATCAGGCCCAGGAGCGCCAGCCCCCCCAAGGCCCAGCCGGAGTAGATGATGCGCTCCATGTTCACGTTGGCCGGGTCGAACAGATCGCCCAGGCGGGGCGAGAACAGGCTCACCTCGCTCAAGCCCCGCCCCTGGCTGGCGATGCTGGCCGCGAAGATAGTGCGCTTGATGTGGATCATGAAGCCGGCCCCGCCGGCCAGGCCCAGGGCCAGGGGCCACAGGGGCCGCCAGAAGCCGAGAGGCGGGCCGGGCAGGCGCCGCGCCCGCCACAGGGGCGGCAGCAGGAGCAGGAGGCCGGCCAGGGCCAGCGCGCCGGCCAGGGTCGCGCCCAGGTGGGGCAGGTCCAGGTAGAACTGCACAGCGTAGAGGGGGGCCAGGAGCAGGGGCCAGAAGCCCCGCGCCGCCAGGCGGCGGGCCTGTTCCGGCCCCAGGCGGCCCAGGGCCTGGGCCAGGCGGGCCAAGAGCAGCCAGGCCCCCAGGCACAGCAGCAGGTACACGGCCAGGGTTTCGACCAGCCCCGGAGACCACAGGGCCGCGGCCCGGCCCGCGCGCCATTGGGCCAGGTGGGCGGTGAACCCCAGGCTCAGGCCGGCCAGGGCCGGGGGCAGCGCCTGCCGGACGCCGCCGGCCTGGGGTTCTTGGTCCTGGTCCCAGAACAAGAGGCGCAGGGGCAGGTACAGCCCCAGGAGCAGGGCGGTGTAGTAGATCAGGTGCCCCTCCATGCGGGCCATGGCCAAAAGGCAGACCCCGGCGCCCAGGCCCCAGGCCCAGGAGCGGCGTTTGAGCCCGCGCTCCAGGCACCACAAGGTCAGCGGCACCAGGAAGGCCGCGAAGCCGTAGAGGTGGCCGGACAGCGTCTGGGCGGCGCGGAAGGGCAACAGGGCGTAGACCAGGGCCGCCGGCAGGGCCGCCAGGCGGTCTTCCAGCACCTCGTGGGCCAGGGCGTAGGCCGCCAGACCCGCCAGCAGGTAGGAGGTGAAGACCAGGGCATTGTAGGCCCCCACCAGGCCCAGGGGCCAGAAAAGCAGATAAAGCAGGGACAGGGGGAAGTTGGCGAAGCCGGGCATGCCCGCCGAGAGGAAGGTGTTGAACTCGTAGGGGTTGCTGAGCCAGGCCGAGTGCCCCAGGAGATTGTCGCCAAGCAGCCAGCACCAGTAGAGGAATTGCAGGTGGTCGCCGGGCA
>JAKAGJ010000514.1 GCA_021815655.1 Deltaproteobacteria bacterium
CACCGGTGAAACCGGCACAGGCAAGGACCTGCTGGCCCGGCTGGTGCACAGCCTTAGCCCACGCGGCCAGGGGCCTTTCGTTAAACTGGGCTGCGCCGGCCTGCCCGAGGATATCCTGGCCGGCGAGCTTTTCGGCTTCACCTCAGGCCAGCTATCGCCCGGCGAGCCGGCCGGCCCCGGCGGCCTGGAACGTGCCAGCCTGGGGACCCTGTTTCTGGACGAAGTGGGCGAGCTGCCCGCCGGTCTGCAAGAAAAATTGCAGCAACTGCTGGAGGCGCGCGCCTTCTTGCCGGCGGCGGGACCCTGGAACCCGCCGGCCCAGGCGCGGCTGGTGCTGGCCAGCAACCGGCGTCTGGAGGACCTGACCAGGGAGGGGCTCTTCCGCGAGGACCTGTGCTATCGCCTCAACCTGGTGCGCTTTCATCTGCCTCCCTTGCGGGAGCGCCGGGTGGACCTGCCGCTTTTGATTCCTTATTTCCTGGAGCGCCTGGCCGCCCGCCAGGGACTCAAGACGCCGGCCTTGAGCGAGCAGGCCTGGCAGGCCTTATTGGCCTACCATTACCCTGGCAACCTGCGCGAGCTGAACAATATCCTGGAGCAGGCCGTGATGGTCTGCCGCGGCCAGGTGATTGGCTTGCATAACCTGCCGCCCTTCCTGGGCGGCCAGACGCGCCCCATGCAAGCCCCAGATCTGGGGTTGGCCGAGAGCCAGGAGGAGCGCCAGGCCATCCTGGAGGCCCTTACCGCCCACGGCTGGCGACGCCAGGCCGTGGCCGAGGCCCTGGGCATCAATCGCACCACCCTGTGGCGCAAGATGCGGCGCTACGGCCTGACGGAGCCGCTGCCGTTCAGCGGGCAAGATGGCGCATGATTACTTTTTGAAGGCGATCCCCAGCTCAGGCCGCCGCGCAGCCCCGCCCCAGCCGTGAGCATCAAGGCACCGTACGCATTTTGCAGGGCGCTGGGAAGCCGGAGGGATATAATGCCAGCTAGCCCCTCCTCGGGGGCGGGGAGCCTAGCATGGCCAAGAATACCTGGTCCACCGATGACCCGGGCATAGCCGCCACCTTGCGGCGCTCGCGGCGGCTCTTTCAGGAGCACGCCCCAGCCTTGCTCCACCACGCCCGCATCGCGCCCCTCTTGGACCGGTATCGCCAGTCCATTGACCTCACCGCCAGCCGTAGCCTGTCCCTGGGGGTCCCGGCCTCCTGCGCCGCGTGCGCCGGCCGAGGCTGCCTGTGCTGCTTCGAGGGCGTGGAGCGGCAGTATGACGAGTACCTGCTCCTTATCAACCACCTGCTGGGGGCCGACGGCCAGCGGGAGTCGGCGGTGGAGGCCGTGTGCCATTATTGCGGCCCCCGCGGGTGCTGCCTGGTGGCCAAGCATTCCTTCTGCCTGAACTATTTCTGCCAGGACGTCAAGCTGGCCCTGGGTGCGGACTCGGCCACGGGGCTGCGGGGCGTGGTGGGCGCGGAATTGCAGTGCCAGTGGGAATTGGAACGGGTGCTGATGCCCTGGCTGTGGTCGGCGGGTCAGACGGCCCACCGGGGCTGAGTCTGGGGCCGTGCCCGTGCGCGCCGCCATGGGCACGGCGCGCACGGCAAGAGGCGGGCTCAGCGTCCCTGCATCTGCTGCACCTCGTAGCTCGTCACCTCGCGCATGGTTTCCGAGGGATGGCGGGGGTTGCGTCCCTCGAAGTTGGTGTAGTTGTAACCTCGGCCCTCGTAGTAGTCGTTGCTGGCGGTGTCCCTGGTGCCGTGGCTGTCGGAGCGGTAGACCTTGCCGTTCTCCAGGTCCGAGACCCAATAGCTGTTTCCCCGCCGGTAGTCATCCCACTTGGAATCGGCGAACTCCTTTCGCTTCTGCCTGGCCTCCCAGTCGGCCTGCTGCTGCTCGCGGCCGCGGGCGTTCTCGCGCATGGCGGCCACGGTCTTGTCGTGCAGCTCGCGGGCCCGCCTCAGGCCGTCCTGGATGTAACGCCGGGCGTACTGATCGTTGATGGCAAAGGACGAAGCCACCTTTTCCAGCAGGGGGAAATGGCGGTGGAAGTCCTGCCGTGGCCCCCAGACCCCGGCCAACAGGCAGAACCACAGGCCGGTGGGCGAGGGCGCGGCGCTGATCACCTTGAAGAACCCCAGACAGGCCGTTCCCTTGGCCGAGGTCCAGGTGGCCACGATATCCTGGGCCTCGCCGCGCCTGCCCACCCGCTGGGCGAATTCCTGGCTGCCGGCGGGATCGGCCTGGTGCTGTTGGATGGCGATGTTGCGATGGCCGAAGCCGGCCAGGATGACCTTTAGGGCCTGGGGCGGCGCCAGGTAGTTTTGGGCTATCACGCCCTGGGCCACCGTGGCCTGACGCAGGAGGGGATTGCCCGCCAGGGTGAGAAAGGCGAAGCCCTGGCCGCCGTTGGGCGCGCCGGCGATCACCGTGCCCTTGGCGGCGGCGAAGCCCCAATCCTGGGGTGTGTTCAGGCTCAGGCTGCCGTCCGAGGCGCGGCGGCTCACGAGGGGCGGGTTGACGTATTGGGGATTGAAGGCCGTGGCCTGCCCCGGCGGCGGCGCGGGGCGCTTGGAGAAGGCCAGGCTAGCCATGATGTTGAACAGCAGGGGGCGCTGCTGCGCCAATTGGCCCTCCCGGGCCAGGTAGCCCTGGGCCGTCAGGGCCTTGGGCGAGGCCTCGAAATAAAAGGCTCCCTGCAGGGCCAGCCTGGGCGCCCGGTATTGCAGGGCCGCCGTGGCCCGGGTTTGGTCAGGCGAGCGGAAAACTTCCTTCCACACCAGTTCAGCCCCCGAGGGCACCAGGCGCTGGCGATAGGCTTCCAGGGCCAGCAGGGCGTTGACTTGGCCCCGGGGATTGCGCGCCCACAGAAAATCCACCGCCGCGCTTTGGTCGGGGGCCATCACCGTGATGCGCAGGCTGTCGGGCCGGGCCTCGTCATGCACCACCCAGTCGGCCGGCTTGTACAGGGCATAGGTCTTGTCTTGGGCCACATATAACTTGAGCGCCGGGCTGGCCGCCTCGGGGGGACCCGGTTGCGGGGCGGGGCGCGGC
>JAKAGJ010000515.1 GCA_021815655.1 Deltaproteobacteria bacterium
GGGCGTAACAAAGAAGGCCCCGGGCTACGACTTCCTCATCGCCGGCGACATCGTGACCATCTCCGGGCAGGACGCGGCCCCCTCGCTGGACGATGTCAAGAAGGCCCGCGGCAAGTAGACACCGGCTAAACGCGCGGGCGGCGCCGGGACCGGTGCCGCCCGCTTAACGACCTTGCCTACGCACTGGGTTTGCCCCATGGACTTCGCCGCCCATATAACCCTGGCCGCCCTGGGCCAACAGATTCTGGTGGGGTTGAGCCGCACCACCATCCTGTTCATTGTTTCCTCGGGCTTGAGCCTGATTTTGGGGGTGTTGCGCATCCCCAACGTCTCCCACGGCTCGCTGTACATGATCGGCGCCTTCGCCACCTATTCGGTGGCCACCCTCATCGGCGGAAGCACGGGCTTTTGGCTGGCCCTGATCCTGGCGCCGCTGTTGGTGGCCCTCTTGAGCCTGCTGACCGAGCGCGCCCTCTTTTGCCATCTCTACGAGCGCGAGCACCTGATGCTGCTCCTGTTCACCTTCTCGCTGACGCTGGTCTTCGGCGACCTGGTGAAGCTTCTGTGGGGCTCGGACTTCCGGTCGCTCTCCCTGCCGCCGGTGATGCAGGGTTCCTTCACCCTGCTGGGGTTACCCTTCCCCCGCTACAATATATTTCTGCTCATCCTGGGGCCCCTGGCGGCCTATGGCCTGTGGTTCTTGACCAACCGCACCAAGATCGGCAAGATCGCCCGCGCCGCCGCCGTGGACCGCGAGATGGTGGCGGCCATGGGCATCAACGTCAGCTGGGTATTCGCCACGGTGTTTTGCATCGGCTGCTTCATGGCCGGCCTGGGAGGCGCCCTGGTGGCCCCCACCCAAAACATCACCCAGGGCATGGGCCACGCCATCATCATGGAAGGCTTCCTCATCGTCATCATCGGCGGCCTGGGCAATATCTGGGGCGCCCTCCTGGGGGCCTTGATCTTTGGGCTGACCGACGCCATCGGCATCCTGGTCTGGCCCCAGTTCGCCATCGTCTTCCCCTACCTGGCGGTGGTGACCGTGCTCTTGTTTCGCCCTCACGGGCTTTTGAAGTCCACCTGGTGATGCGCGCAAGCGCCCGGGAGGCCGGGCAAAACCACTCTTTTGCCCGGCCGATGGCGTTCAAAGCCATGGATGGCTTTGATCGTAAATGAGACGCCGGCCCCTCCCGGCCCCGAGATAGGAGAACGCGCCCTTGTCGCCCCCCGCGCCCAACCGCCGCAATCTGGTCCTGCTTCTCGCCCTGGGGCTGGCATTGGCCCTGCTGCCGGTCCTGGCCAGCCGATTTTACGTCTATCTGGTGGCCCTGATCCTGGTCACCGGTCTTCTGGCCACCAGCCTGAACATGGTGCTGGGCTTCGGCGGCATGTACCAGTTCCACCACGCCGTCTTCTACGGCCTGGGGGCCTACGCCGCGGCCCTGACCCTGAACAAGACCGCCATCTGGCCCTGGCTGGGCATGCTGGCCGGGCCGCTGGCCGCCGCGCTGCTTAGCCTGGTGATGGGGCTGATCTGCCTGCGCCTGTCCAAGCTCTACTTCGGCATGCTGCAAATCTCCCTGGGCTCGCTGGTGTGGGCCATCGTCTTCCGCTGGTATTCCTTCACCGGCGGCGACGACGGCATACACGGCATAAGCCTGCCCCCGGCCATCGCCAGCATCACCGGCTCCTATTACTTCTGCCTGGCCGTGACCCTGGTGTGCCTGTTCCTGATGTACCGCGTGGTCAGCTCGCCCTTTGGCCAGGCCTTCCAGGCCATCCGCGACAACCCCGAGCGCGCCGCGGCCCTGGGCGTGCCGGTCAAACGCCACCAGCTGGTGGGGCTCATCATCGCCGGCTTCTTCGGCGGCGTGGCCGGGGTGCTTTTCGTCACCGTGGAGGGCACGGTCTTCCCGGACCTCCTGTTCTGGACGCTTTCCCTGGAGGTGCTGGTGATGTGCCTCCTGGGCGGCTGGTACACCTTCCTGGGGCCCATGCTGGGCGCGGCCATCATCGTCAGCCTGCGCACCGTGGTGGGCATCTACACCGAGTATTGGACCCTGGTGCTGGGCGTGATCCTGATGCTCCTGATCTTCTTCCTGCCCCAGGGGGTGCTGGGCTATTTCCTCAGCCGCTGGCAGGGACAGGGCTCCGGCCCGGCGGCCCTGGCGGAGAAGAAATAAATGCTGGCCGTGCACGACCTGCAAAAATCCTTCGGCGCCTTCCTGGCCGTGGGCCAGGCCAACCTGGAGGTGAAACCGGGCGAGATCGTGGCCGTGATCGGCCCCAACGGCGCCGGCAAGACCACCCTCTTCAAGCTCATCACCGGCCAGCTCAAGCCCGACTCCGGGCGCATCGTCTTCCAGGGCCAGGACATCGCCGGGCTGCCCGCCCACCGCATCGCCCAGCAGGGCATCAGCCTGTCCTACCAGGTGGTCAGCGTCTTCGGCCGCCTGAGCGTCTTCGACAACGTGCGCGTGGCGGTGCTGGCCCATCAGAAACGCCTGCTCAATCTCTTCACCCCGGCCGCGCGCCTGGCCGAAAAAGAAACCTGGGATATCTTGGAGAGCCTGGGGCTCACCGCCAAGGCTTTAGCCGTCAGCGGATCCTTGAGCCACGGCGACGGCAAGGTGCTGGAGTTGGCCATCGCCCTGGCCAACCGGCCCCGGTTGCTTATCATGGACGAGCCTACCGCCGGCATGTCGCCCGAGGAAACCCAGGGCGCCATAGCCCTGATCCAGCGCCTGACCAAGGAACTGGGGCTCACGGTGCTTTTTTGCGAGCACGACATAGAGATGGTCTTCAGCCTGGCCCACCGCATCATGGTAATGCGCCAGGGGCGCACCATAGCCCAGGGCACCTGCGAGGAGGTGCGCTGCAACGCCGAGGTGCAGGAGGCCTACCTGGGAGTGTGACGGCGTGACACTCCGGCACACTACCAGGGCGGGCCGTCACCCAGGCCCCAGGCAAGCACGGCTTGCCTGGGGCCTGGGTGACGGCCCGCCCGAAATCACGCCAACCTTCTATTTGGCGTGGTTTCGTGAATT
>JAKAGJ010000516.1 GCA_021815655.1 Deltaproteobacteria bacterium
ACAATGCTGGTGGCCGCCGAAAAGACGCCGATGAAGACCAACAGCGCCAGCCAGGGGTCGCCGTTTTTTAGGGGCAGGCTCAAGACGAACAGATCGGCCTGCTTCACCGACTGGCCCATCATGAGGCCGGCCATGGCGATGGGATAGACGAAGATGTTTATCAGGAGCATGTACAGGGGCAAGAGCCACATGGCCTGGCGGATGTGCTTCTCGCTCTTGTTCTCCACCACCGCGATGTGGAACTGCCGGGGCAGAAAGAGAATGGCGTTCATGGACAAGAGGGTGTAGGTGGTCCACTTCACCACCGAGTTCTCCTGGCCGGCGGGCAGGGCCTCCCCCGGGGGCAGGGCGTGGGCCAGGCGCCCGAAGAGATCGCCGAAGCCGTCGAACAGGAAATACACCGCGAAGATGCCGGCGGCCAAAAACAGCACCAGCTTTATCAGCGACTCCATGGCCACGGCCATGACCATGCCCTCGTGGCGCTCGGTGGGGTCCAGGCGGCGCACCCCGAAGATGATGGTGAAGACCACCATCAAGAAGACGATCAGGGGCCCCACGTTGTTGCCCACCCAGGTGCTGGCCGTGCCCTCGTCGCTGGTGATGATGGCGAAAGTGGAGTAGATGGCCTTTAGCTGCAAGGCGATGTAGGGCATGTTGCCCATGAGTGCCACCAGGGTGGCCAACGCCGCCAGCACCTCGGACTTTTCGTAGCGCACGCTCAAGAAGTCGGCGATGGAGGTGATGTGCTGGCTGGCCTTCAAGCGCACCATCTTGCGCAACAGGGTCCACCAGAAAATGATGCCCAGGGTGGGACCCAGGTACACCGTGAGGAAGAGCATGCCGCTGGTGGCCGCCACGCCCACCGAGCCATAGTAGGTCCAGGTGGTGCAATACACGGCCAGGGACAGCGAGTAGATGAAGGGGTTGTTGACCTTGCTGCGGCCGGCCAGGCTCTCGCGCTCGGCCCACAGGGCCAGGGCGAACAAGAGGCCCATGTACATGCAGAAGATGGCGATGACCGCCAGGGAGTTGAACATCAGAGGCCGCCCTGGCCGGAATCAGTCCAAAAGGCCGGGGGTTCCGGCGTCTCCGCGGCCTGGCCGGGGGGCCGGTCCCGGGGCAGGCGGGGCCCCAGGGCGCGGCTGAGCAGATACAACAGCAGCACCATCAAGGCCCAGGCCGCCAGCAGGTAATAATAGGCCAGGGGCTGGGGCCACTGGTCGCCGTAGGCCAGGAAGGGCCAGTAGAACAGCACCAGCCCGAGCAGGAACAGCACCCACTGGAAGGCGGGGCGGCGGAATATGTCGCGGGCGCTGGCCACGAACCCTCCCCCCGGACCGGCCCGGTCCGGCTTTCGTTGCGGCGGCCTTGCCAGCCTAACTTAACATTATTGCCCCGCCCCTTGCCAGCGCCCCCGGCGGCGTGCCCGCCGCCAGGCGGTTACGGTTGGTTTGGCCCCGTGGCTTTAGCCTCCCGCGGTTGGCTCCCGTTGGAGGCTGGCCTGGTGGCAAAAAACGGGCGGGGTTCATCCCCGCCCGTCTTGGCCCGGATGCTCGGCAGCGTCCCCAGGGGAGCCGGCCAGGCCCGCCTTGTCAGTCAGCTTGCCCGACCCATATATGCCCCAGCCGGGGGCACCCGGCCGCCCGTGGCGGTCTCGCCGCCTACAGCAGTTCGTCGAATCTGGCCACCAGCATCAGCATGTCGCCGTCGAAGGTGGTGCGGGTCTTGTAGGGCAGGCGCTTGAAGAGCTTTATCATGTTCTGGTTCTGGGGGCTGGTGTAGGCCACCAGGCCCTGGATGCCGTTGTGGCGCGCCGCCTCGGCCAGCTTGCGCAGGATCACCGTGGACAGCCCCTTGCCCTGCCAGTCGCTGGAGACGCTAAAGGCCACCTCGGCCAGGTTCTTGGCCTCGTCCAGGAAGTAGTTGCCGATGGCGATGACCTTCTCGAAGCCGGGCTCGCCGGCCACGGCCAGGATGGTCAGGTCCTTGACGTAGTCGGTCTGGAAGACGGCGGCCACGTCGGTGCGCACGAAGCTGGTCTTTTCGTGGAAGAAGCGGCTGACCACGTCCTGGCGGTCCAGGTTGTAGAAGTGCTCCTGGATCATGCGCTCGTCCACGGGCCGGCTGGGGCGGAAGAGCACCTTGACGTCGCCGTACATGCGCTCTTCTTCCAGTTGCAGGGGATAGACCCCGTGGATGGCGTCGAAGATGGTGCGCTCGGGGCCCAGGTAGCCGGCGTCCTTGGCCTGCTCGAAAAGCTGGTCGCGGAAGTCGGGGTGGGCGATGGAGATCAAGGCCAGGGCGCGCTCCTGGATGCTCTTGCCGAAGAGGTTGACCCGGCCGTACTCGGTGGCCACGTACTGCACGTCGCCCCGGGGCACCACCACGGGCGTGTTCTCCAGCATGGGCACGATGCGGCTGCTGTGGCCGTCCAGGGTGGTGGAGGGCAGCATGAGTATGGACTTGCCGCCCGGCGACTGCTGGGAGCCGCGCACGAAGTCCATCACCCCGGTGACGCCGGAAAAGAGATTGTAGGGCAAGGCGTCGCAGGCCACCTGGCCGGTCAAGTCCATGGCCATGGCCACGTTCAAGGAGACCATCTTGTTGTGCCGGGCTATGACGCTGGGATCGTTGATGTAGTCGCTGGGGTGAAACTCGATGCCCGGGTTGTCGTGCAAGAACTCGTAGAGGTTCTGGCTGCCGATGGCCCCGCTGGCCACGGTCTTGCCCTCGTTGAAGCCCTTCTTGTGGTTGTTGATGTTGCCCGTGGAGATGAGCCGCATGATGCCGTCGCTGACGAACTGGGTATGTATGCCCAGGTCGTTCTTCTGGGACAGGGCCAGGTAGATGGCCTGGGGCGTGGCGCCCAGGCTCATCTGCAGGGTGGAGCCGTCGTCGATCAGCTTGGCCACGTGGCGGGCGATCTGGTGGGCGCTTTCCATGTCCGGCGGCTCGCCGATGGTGATGATGGGCTCGTCATGCTCCACGACCAGGTGCACGTCGTTGACGTGGATGAAGCTGCGCCCCAGCACCCGGGGCATGTTGGAAT
>JAKAGJ010000517.1 GCA_021815655.1 Deltaproteobacteria bacterium
CGGGGGACAGGATAATGGGATGGATTGACTGCGCAATACTTTACTGTGCTGCCGTCCCCCCTCTCTCCCTCTCAATCCCCATCTTCTTCGTCCCAATCATCCAACGCCGCCCGCGCCGCCAACTGCCCGCAGGCCGCCGAGATGTCGGCGCCGCGCGAGCGCCTGAGCAGGGCCGTGATGTGCTCGGAGATGAGAACCTCCTGAAAGACCTGCACGTCGGCCTCGGCCGGGGCCACGAAGTCGGCGCCCTCGTGGGGGTTGAAGGGGATGAGGTTGACCTTGCATTTCAGCCCCCGGCACCAGCGGGCCAGCTCCACGGCATGGGCGGGCCGGTCGTTGACCCCGCCCAGCAGCACGTACTCCAGGGTGATGCGCCGGGTGGGCTTTAGCGGGTAGGCCAGAAGCGCGGCCTTGAGCGTGGCCAGGGAGAAGCGGCGGTTGATGGGCATGAGCTTGGAGCGCAGGCCCTCGTTGGCGGCGTTAAGGCTCACGGCCAGGGCGGCGGGGGTGGCGCGCCCAAAGTCGGCCAGGTGGTCGGCCAGGCCCACGGTGGAGACGGTCACCCGGCGCTGGCTCATTTGCAGGCCGCTCTCGCCCAGGATGTGCTCCAGGCTGATGAGCAGGGAGGCCATGTTGTCCAGGGGCTCGCCCATGCCCATGAAGACCAGGTTGGTCAGAGGGCGCGCCTCGTCCACCAGGCGGCGGGCGGCCAGCACCTGGCCCGTGATCTCGGCCGGGCGCAGGTTGCGGGTAAAGCCCAGGGTGGCCGTGCGGCAAAAGGCGCAGCCCTGGCGGCAGCCCACCTGCGACGACACGCACAGGGTGTGGTGGTCAGCCTCGGGGATGAGCACGCTCTCGATGCGCGCGCCGTCGTCCAGCACATAGAGCAGCTTACTCGTGCCGTCGGCGGCATCCTCCACCTGGGCGGGAGCCATGGCGGTCAGCCGCGCCACCTGGCTCAGGCGCTGGCGCAGGGGCTTGGCCAGGTCGCTCATGGTCTCAAAGTCGGGGGCGGCGTTCTTGTACAGCCAGCGCAGCACCTGGCGGGCGCGGAAGGGCTTCTCGCCCAGGCTGGTCAGGATGTCCTGCACCTGCTGGGGGCGCAGGTCGCGCAGGTCGGGTTTATGGCTTTTGGGGTGTTCCATGGACCCAATATACCAGAGCCCCCCGGCCCCGGCCTACCCCTGGGGCTTGTCATGGGGGCGCCGGCGGGGCATACTCGCCTCATGTCCCGGCGTAAAGAAATACCCGGCCTGGGCGAGGTGCTGGGGCGCGGCCTGCCGCCGCGCCTGGCCTGCCGCATGCCCGCCGCCGGACTGCTGCGTGCCTGGCGCGAGCTGGTGGGCGACACCGTGGCGGCCAAGGCCTGGCCGGTGTGCCTGGAGACCGAGGGGCTGTTGGTGGTGGCGGTGGCCGGTTCCCTGTGGCGCCAGGAGTTGTCCTTGCAGGCGCCGGCCCTGCTGCGAGGCCTGGCTGAGCGGGGGCAGGCCGTGGCCGGTCTGCGCCTGGTGCCGGCGGCCACGCCCTCGCCGCCGCCGACCGCGCCGCCGCCCCCGCCGCCCCTGGGGCCAGAGGACGAGCAGACCATCCGCGACCTCTTGGCGGGCGTCTCCGACCCCGGCCTGCGCCAATCACTGGCCAACCTGCTGGCCGCCCAGATGCAAGCCCAGAAAGCCCTGGCCCTGGCCGCCGACTAGGGCCCGCCCCTAGCGCGTGGCCTTGAAGCCCCGGCTTTGGATGGCCTCCCGCAAGGCGCCCAAGATTTCCTGACACTGGGCCGCCACTCGGCGCTTCTGCCCCAAGGACAGCTCCAGGGACTTGACGTTGCTGTTCTGACGGGAAAGCTTGACCACCTCGCGGCTCAGTTCGCTGAAACGCTGGCAGGCCTGCCGGGCCGCGTCCAGGTCCGGGCGGGCCGCGGGGCTTACCAGGGCCTCCAGTGAGGCCAGGGCCTGGCGCAGGGTCTCCTCCTGGGCGGCCATCTCGGCCTCAAGCCGGTCCATGCCCTGGTCACTGGCCTCGTTGATGTGCGGGGCTTGTAGAGACAGGGCCTTGAGCCCGGCGGTGAGGGCGCGGCAGGCCAGGTTGTTTATGCGCACGGCCTGGGGGCTCTGGGCCTCGCGGGCGCGCAGGCGCTCCAGGGCCTGCTCCAGGGAGTCGAGGGCCTGGCGCACCTGGCCCTGGGACAGGCTGGCGGCCTTGAGGTTGGTGTTTTGCACGGCCAGTTGCAATATCTCCTGGTCCACCTTGCGGAATTCGCTCCAGGCCCGCGCGAATTCCTCGGCCAGCTTGCCCTCCTCGGGGCTGGGCTCGGCCTGCAAAAGCTTCTGGAACTCCTGGCGGCGGTCCTCCACGGCCTGGGTAGCCTGCCGGGCCATATCTGCGTATTCCTGGGAAGCCTGGTCTGTGTCGGCCAGCACCGCGCTCTTCTCGGCCTCCACGGCCTTGAGCAGGTCGATGCGCATGGCGGCCACCACGTCACCTTTTTTCAGCGTGTTGAGAAAAAGGCCCTGGGCCTGGCGATCGCCCTGGCGGGTATTGAGGACGGCCCAGGCCAGCAGCACGGCCACGGCCAAAACGCCGGCCAGGGTGGCCAGCCAGGCCCGGTGGGAGCCCGGAGATTTGTCTTTGGTTTGCGGCATGTTCCTGTACACCTCGCAAGGCCTGGCCCCAAGCCGGTGCTTAAGGCCCGTCCAGGGGCTTGCCTGCCCCCACGTTGGCTATTGTCCCATAAACGGCCGCAGGGCGGGTAGGTTAGTATACCAGGGCCGGCCCCTGGGGGGAGGGTTGGGCAGGGCCTGAAAAGGCACGCCCGCCTCCTGGCGAGGGAAGCGGGCGGGCCGTCGGGACGGGCGTTACTGGCTAATGAAGCAGAGTTGGGCGGCGTCAAGCCAACAGCTTAGGCGTCCCTGCCCATATTTTGGGCATTGCCCTGGGCCTGGCGCACGCGCTCGCAGTTGCGGCAGCCCTCACCAAAGCGGTCGCAGCTGTCGAAGCACAGGGTACCGCTGTTGTCGTCGTCGCTGAAGATGGGGTCCACCCATTCA
>JAKAGJ010000518.1 GCA_021815655.1 Deltaproteobacteria bacterium
GCCCAATGAGGCCGTCGCATGGTTACCAGGCAATATAGACTGTATCAATAATTAAACCTGTGAAACAGGAATTGACCATGCAACGGCCGAAGCGGGCCATGGATGGCCCGCCAACTTGCGAGCCTGTCAAGGCTGGCAAGTTGGGAGGCGTGGCAAAACCGCGCTTTTGCCAAGCCGATATTGCGCGGGGCAGGACGCTCCGCGCAATGTTCTCCAGTAGCCTCCCCAGCCCCCGCCAGGCCCTGGTGGCCCTGGGGGGGGGCTTGGTCATGGCCACGGCCTTCCCCAGCCTGGACCTGTGGCCCCTGACCCTGGTGGGGCTGATCCCCCTCTTGTGGCTGGCGCGGGAGCTGCCGCCCCGCCGGGCCTTCCTGGCCGGCTGGATCTTCGGTCTGGCCATGAACCTGGCCCTGCGCTATTGGCTCACCGTGGTCATGACCACCTACGGCGGCGTGCCCTGGCCGCTGGCCATCCTGGGGCTGGTGCTCCTGGAGTTGTACCTGTCCCTGTACGTGGCCGCCTTCGCCGGTCTGACGTCCTATCTGGCGGGCAGGGGACTCAGCCCCATCCTCTGCGCGCCCTTCATTTGGGCCGGCCTGGAGTGGGTGCGGGGCTGGGCCTTCACCGGCTTTCCCTGGCTGCCGCTCTCGGCCGGGCTGACCAGTTTTCCGGTGCTCCTGCAGAGCGCCGAGTGGTGGGGGGCCACCGGAGTCTCGGGGCTGGTGGTGCTTGTCAACGCCCTGGTGGCCCGGGCGCTCTTGCCCGGCGGCCCCCGGCCGGAGCCGCGGCGGCGCTTGGCGGCCGGCCTGGTGGCGGTTATACTTCTGGCCTCGGCCGGTCTGGGAGGGCACTGGCGCATGCGGCAGGTGGAACGGGCCGCCGCCCAGGCCCCCCACCTGACGGTGAGCGTGGTGCAGGCCAACATCCCCCTGGAGGAGCTGTGGCGGCCGGGCTTGCGCTCCTCGGTGGTGCGGCGCCACCTGCTGCTCACGGCCCAGGCCGCGCGGAAGGTGACGGAGCGACCCTGGCTGGTGGTGTGGCCCGAGTCGGCGGCGCCCTTTTATTTTCTCAACGACGCCCGCGACAGCCTGCCGGTGCTAAAGGCCGCCCGCGACCTGGGGGCCTACATCACCCTGGGCTCCCAGGGGCTGATAAAGGCCGGGCCGCCGCTGACCGCCAGCAATCGGGCCTGGCTGGTGGGTCCCCAGGGGGAGCCCCTGGGGTATTACGACAAGGTGCACCTGGTGCCCTTCGGCGAGTACGTGCCGGCGCCGCGGGTCTTTTTCTTCATTCGGGCCATCGCCGCCCTGGGCATCGACTTTAAGCCCGGGGGCCGGGGCGACACCCTGCGGGCCGGCGACGTCCTGCTGGGGCCCTTGATCTGCTACGAGTCCATCTTCCCCGAGCTGGCCCAGGCCCAGCGCCAGCAGGGGGCGGTGCTGATGGTCAACCAAACCAACGACTCCTGGTACGGCCGCACCGGCGCGGCCTACCAGCACATGAGCCACCTGGTGCTCAGGGCCGTGGAAAACCGGGTGGCCGCGGCCCGGGCGGCCAATACCGGCGTGAGCTGCTTTGTGCTGCCCGACGGCCGGGTGGAGCAGGCCACGGGCCTGTTCGTGCCGGCGGTGGAAACCCGCCGGCTGCCCCTGCTGACCATGCCCACCCTGTTTACCCGTTACGGGGACGTGGCCGGGCCGCTGGGCTTGGCCTTTTGCCTGGCCGCGTGGCTGGGGGCCTGGATCAGCAGCCGACGCAAGCCCAAGACCGGCGGCCAGGGCCAGGACAGCCCCCAGGGCCGGTGATGACAAGGAGGATTTGAAGATGTTCGAAGAGCTGCGCGATACCCTGGAGGCTTTGACTCCCCGCCTGGACGTGCTCCGGGAGCATCTTTGACCAGGAGAGCAAGCGGACCCGCCTGGCGCTCTTGGACAAGGAGATGGCCAAGCCCGGCTTCTGGGACGACCCCCAGGCGGCCAAGGAGGTGATGCGCGAGCGCTCCGAGCTGGAGCATAGCCTTGTCTCCCTGGACAAGCTCCTGGCCCGCCTGGAGGACACCCAGGTGCTTCTGGACCTGGCCCAGGAGGAGGAGGACAAGGCCACCGGCAAGGAGGTGGAGGCCGCCCTGGAGGAACTGGAGCGGGGGGTGGCCCGTCTGGAGGCGGCGCGACTCTTGGGCGGACCCGACGACGGCCGCTCGGCCATCGTGAACATCAACGCCGGGGCCGGCGGCACCGACGCCCAGGACTGGGCCGAGATGCTGTTGAGGCTCTACATGCGCTTCGGCGAGCGCCAGGGCTTTGAGGCCCGCCTGTTGGACCTTCAGGATGGCGAGGAAGCCGGCATTAAGAGCGCCACCCTGGAGATCAACGGCTACCAGGCCTACGGACAACTCAAGGGCGAGACGGGCATCCACCGCCTGGTGCGCATCAGCCCCTTCGACGCCAGCCACCGCCGGCATACGGCCTTTGCCTCGGTCTTTGTCTCGCCCCAGGTGGATGACGACATCGAGATCGAGATCAAGGAGGCCGACCTGCGCGTGGACGTGTTCCGGGCCTCGGGCGCCGGCGGCCAGCACGTCAACAAGACCTCCTCGGCGGTGCGCCTGACCCATCTGCCCACCGGGGTGGTGGTGCAGTGCCAGAACGAGAAGAGCCAGCACCGCAACAAGGAGCTGGCCATGAAGGTGCTCAAGGCCCGGCTCTACGAGATGGAGCTGGCCAAGCGCGAGGCCGAGAAGAAGCAGATACACGACAGCCACCAGGAAATCGGCTGGGGCAGCCAGATTCGCTCCTATGTGCTGGCCCCCTACCGCCTGGTCAAGGACCACCGCACCGGGGTGGATGTGGGCAACGTGGACGCGGTGCTGGACGGCGACCTGGACCAGTTCATCCAGGGGTTCCTGCTCTGGCGGGCCGGGGGGGGGCGGCCGGCGGGGCAGGCCTGATTATTTGGCAATAAATATAACCACATTGCGTGGTGGATTGGCGTGTGATACTTTTATCCCGGTTCGGGGCTTTGGTGATTCCCACCAATAGAGATCGG
>JAKAGJ010000519.1 GCA_021815655.1 Deltaproteobacteria bacterium
GGCCTGCCCGGCGGGCTGGGGGTACAGCTCGGGAGGAAGAAGCCCCCACAGGAAGTCGGGCAAGAGGGGCGCGGACCGCTCCAGCATCTCCTGCATCAGGCGTTGCAGCTTGGCTCCGGCCACGCCCTCCACCTCGGGGTAGATGGCCACCACCCGCCCCAGGTTGGGGTTGGCTGAAGCCTCGGCGGGGTCGTAAACCTGGGGGTGGGCCATAAGCAAGCCGCCGGCCTTGTCCTTTTCCACGGCGCCCACCAGGATCAGCTCGCGCCCCTTGGCGTAGGCCTCCATCTGGGGCTTGCGGAAGTTGAACCACAGGCAGGTGATGCGGCCACCCTTGTCGGCCAACACCAGGCGCCAGGCCTGACGGCGGCGCCCCCAGGCCCCGCTGGAGAGCACCTTGCCCCGCACCACCGCCCGCTGCCCCGGGATCAGCCCGCGTATGGGGGTTATGCTGCGGCGATCCTCATAGCGCAGGGGAAAAAAGAACAGGGCGTCGCCCCAGGTGCGCAGGCCGCGTTCGGCCAGGGCCTGGGCCGTGGCCGGCCCCACGCCGGGCAGGGCGGAGAGGGATTGGGCCAGTTCAGGCAGGGGGAACGGCGCTATGTAGGGTTCCAAGGCCTCCTCCTTTGACACCCGCTGGCCTGAGTCATGCCCTTTTTGATACCCGCCTGTCAACCCGTTGTCCGCGCCGGGCCGTGCTCGGCCCCCGCCGTCCGGTGCGTGGCCGCGCCAGGGTGGCCGAGGCGTGAGTCCGGGACCGGGTCTCAGCGGGGCCGGGGGTCGGAATCCGGGGAGGGGATTTTCTTCTTCAGCCAGCCGGGGATCAAGGACACCAACACCAGCCCCACCGCCCCCAGGGCCAGGTAGAGAAGGGTCTTCTTCAGGTCCCCTTGCCCGCTGACCAGGGCGCCGCCGGCCAAACAATAGGCCACCGTGCCGGGCAGCATGCACACCAGGCTCACCAGGGCATAGGTGGGCAGGCTGATCTTGGTCAGGCCGTAGGCGAAGTTTTGCAGGTTAAAGGGAAACAGGGGCACCAGGCGGGTAATCATCACCATGCGCCAGCCGTGGCGGGCCACGCCTTCGTCGATGCGGCGAAATTGGTCGTTGCCCGCCGCCCAGGACTGCACCAGGGGGCGCAGGGCATAGCGGGCGGCCAGGAAGGCGAACACTGCCCCCAGGTTGGAGCCCAGCACCACCCAGAAGATGCCCCACCAGGCCCCGAAGATCACTGCTCCCAGCAGGGTTATGGGCAGACCCGGCAGGAAGAACAGACAGGCCGCCAACCACAGCCCCAGGTAGGCCGCCGGCGCCACCCAACCCAGATCGCGCACCCTTTGGGCCAGTTCCTGAAGGTTTTCCAGGGTCAGGTAGGCGGTCAGGCCGCTGGCGCGCAGGAGCAAATAACCCGCCCCCAACAGGCCGGCCAGCAAGGCCAGGCGCAGCCACGGACGCGGGGGAGATTTTTCTGGCGGCATGGAGCGGTTGTGCCTCTTCTCCAGGTGGCCGTGCAGGCGGTGTCTAGGCCTCGGGGCGCAGGGCCTTGAGCAGCATTTCGCCCAGACGCCGCGCGTTTTGGCGCACGATCTCGATGTGCTCCGGCCCCAGGCCGTCCCAGTGGGCGCCGGCGGCCACCACCACCCGCACCCCCAGGCTGGCGGCCAGGAACTCGGCCAGACCCTTGGCCAGCTCATCTTCCTTGTGTCCCACAAAGCACAGCACCGAGGCCGTGGCGCTGGTGCGTCCGGCATCGGCCAGGCTGGGGCGCGGGGTGGCCGCGGCCACGGCCCCGATGTGGGGGCTTTCGCCGCCGGTGACCAACACCAGCAGGTCCGGGCCGGCGGTCAGCCACTGGGCGTGGAGGTTGAAGCCCGGGGCTTTGGTCTGCAAGCCTCCGAGGCTGGGGGCGTGCACTAGCTCTTCTCGCTGGGGTCGCTGGAGGCCTCCAGATCCAGGATCACGCGGTCGCCCACGTAGGTCTTGGTCTGGAAGCGCACCAGCTTGACCAGGCGGCGGGTGACCTGGCCCAGGCGGTCGGCCTGCTCCACCACCACGTCGGCCAACTCGCGCAGGCGCTGGGGGTCGTCGCTGAGCTGCATCAGCTCCGCCGAGGCCATGATGGCCATGAGCGGCTGGTTCATCTCATGGGCCGCCGCCCCTGCCGTGGCCAGGGCGCCTTCCAGGTTGTGGCGCCGGGCCCGTTCCTGGGAGGCGGTGCTGCGCTCCAGCACCGCCTGTAGGCGGTGGGCCAAGAGGCTGCTGTCCACCGGGCGCAGGATATAGTCGTCAGCGCCGCTGCGCACCGCTTCCACGGCGGTGGACAGCGAGCCGTAGGAGGTGATTAGCAAAAAGGGCAGGTCCACGCCCTGGCGGCGCAAAAGCTTGAGCAGGCCCAGGCCGTCCATGTCCGGCATCACCAGGTCGCAGAGCACCATGTCGAAGTGCTCTTGGCGCAACTGGGACAGGGCCTCGGCGGCGCTAGTCACGGCCTGGGGCTGGTGCCCCAGCTCGCGCAGCATTTGGCAGAAATAATGCCGCGCCGTCTCGGAGTCGTCGACGACCAGGATTTTCAGATTGGCGGAGGGCATGTTTCCCCTGATATACACAGGGCATTAGGGGCGACGACAACCAAATGCCTGGCATGGTTTTTTGTGGCGATGACCAGGACACGGCTAGCTGCCACATATAATAAATATATCATCAGATCGGTCTTGGGCGATAATGACTTGTGCCAGCGGCGCGACCGGCCGCGGCCCTTGGCCCGCCCACTAGGGCGTTGAAGGCCAAGCGGCCAAGGGTTATCATCAAAACAGAATTGCATGCGCCGAAATCCGCCGCGCGCGGGCGGGCCAAGGGCCTCAAAACCCAACAACATTTTTTAGGATATGGATTAAGCCGTGAGCAGCCAAGAGCAAAAACCGGTACGGATCACCTTCGAGCCGTTCAACGTGGTGGTGGAGGCCCAGCCGGGCAGCACGGTGCTGGAGGCGGCCATGGCGGCCGGCGTGCACATCAACGCCTCCTGCGGAGGCGAGGGCTTTTG
>JAKAGJ010000520.1 GCA_021815655.1 Deltaproteobacteria bacterium
TGGGTTGCCAGGCCCCGCTAGCGGCCGGGTCGCGGCCGCCTTGGGACCGCTGGCCCTCCCGCGAGGGCCGGACGTCCTCTTTCGGGCGGGCCCAGGAGGGAGACACCCCCCAGGCCCCGCCCCAAACTGAAAATGATTGAACCGCATTTAAGGAGCATCGTCATGCAAGAAGTGGTTATCGCTGGTTACCTGCGCACGGCCCAATCCCGTTGCCGTCCCAATGATCCCGCCCGCGACTGGCTGCACGGCTATCGCGCCGATGAGCTCTTGGCCATGGTGCTGCCCGAGCTGATCAAGCGCACGGGCATCGCTCCCCAGGACGTGAATGACTTTATCGTGGGCTGCGCCACCGGCGTGGGCGAGCAGTGGACCTATGGCGGCCGCACCCCCATCTTCCTGGCCAACCTGCCCGAGACCATCTCCGCCAAGTTCGTGGACCAGCAGTGCGGCTCGGCCATGGCCGGCATCCAGATCGGCTTCATGGAGATCGCCCAGGGCTTCGCCGACGTGGTCATGGTCGGCGGCATGGAGCACATGACCCGCGTGCCCATGGGCGGCACCACCAAGGACCGTGGCCTGGCGGCCTACAACCTGTCCCTGTTCCTCAGCCCCAAATACAAGCACTGGGACATGATGACCTCCACCAACATGGGGCTCACCGCCGAGAAGCTCTTCGCCCGCACCGGCCTGACCAAACAGGACATGGACCGCTGGGCGGTGCGTTCCCACCAGTTGGCGGCCAGGGCCCAGGCCGACGGCTTTTTCAAGGACGAGATATTGCCCATCGAGGCCCCCCAGGCCGACGGCAGCACCATGCTGGTGGACAAGGACCAGGCCGTGCGCGGCGAGACCACCATGGAGGACCTGGCCAAGCTCAAGCCCGCCTTCAAGAAGGACGGCGTCATCACCGCCGGCATCAGCTCGCCTCTGAACGCCGCCGGCACCGGCGTGATACTGATGTCCAAAGACAAGGCCAAAGCCAAGGGCATCAAGCCCCTGGCCACCATCCGTTCCATCGGCTTCGCCGGAGTGGACCCCACCGTCATGGGCCACGGCCCCGTGCCCGCCAGCCTGAAGGCCCTGGACAAGATCGGCCTGAAGCCCAGCGAGGTTGACTTCTGGGAGATCAACGAGGCCTTTGCCATCGTGGCCCTGAACTGCATCAAGGAACTGGGCCTGGACCCCGACCGGGTCAACGTCATGGGCGGAGGCCTGGCCATAGGCCATCCCCTGGGCGCCACCGGCAACCGACTGGTGGGCACCCTGGCCCGCATCCTCCACGCCAAGGGCGGCCGCTGGGGCGTGGCCAATGCCTGCGTGGGCGGCGGCCAGGGCGTGGCCACGGTGATCGAGCGCGAGGACTACTAAAATTCTTGGCGGGGCCGTCCGGCCCGCCCCGCGTTGAAGGCGGAGCGGGCCGCGATCCCGGAGGCAGGAAAAGATGCGACTAAAGGACAAGGTGGCCATCATCACGGGCGCGGCCCAGGGCATCGGCGCGGCCACCGCGCTTCGGTTCGCCGCCGAAGGCGCGGACCTGTCCCTATGCGACCTTAACGCCGGGCGTCTGGAGGAGGTGGCCGCGAGGGTGCGCGACCAGGGCCGGCGCTGTCTGACCCTGGTGGGAAGCGTCAGCGACCGCGCTTTTGTTCAGGATCTGGTGGATCGCACCCGCTCCGAACTGGGTGGTCTGGACATCCTGGTCAACAACGCCGGCATAATACGCGACGCCATCGGTCACAAGCTGACCGAGGAGCAATGGGATCAGGTGATCGATGTGAACCTGAAGGGCGCCTTCAACTGCCTTCAGGCCTGCATGATCCCCATGCGCGAGCAGGGCAGTGGAGCCATCGTCAACCTCTCCTCCGTCAGCCGCTACGGCGCGGTGGGCCAGTTCAACTACGCCGCCAGCAAGGCCGGCGTGGTGGGGCTCACCCGCGCCGCCGCCAAGGAACTGGGAGGCCGGGGGGTGCGCGTCAACTGCGTGGCCCCGGGGTTCGTGGCCACCGAGATGCTGGCCACGGTGCCCGAGGCCAAGCTGGAGATGTTCAAGAACTTCGCGGTGCCCATGGCGCGCCTGGGCCAACCCGAGGAGATCGCCAGCGTCATTCTATTTCTGGCCTCTGACGACGCCTCCTTTGTCAACGGCCAGACCATCAACGTCGACGGCGGCGCCTACACGCAATAAGGCCCAGGAGGAAATGAACAAGCGGCCGTGGGGCAGGACTCCACGGCCGCTTGACTTTTGTCGCCACCACCGGCCGGGCCGGCGGCCAGGGGCGGCCCTGGCAATCGGCCCCCGCCCAGCCGCCGCCCGCCTACCTGTCTAGTCCACCCTAAAGTGGCTCTCGTCGAACTCGGGCCGGTCCTTGTAACGTTTCAGGAAGTTGCCGGGCACGGCTTCGAGGTTGGCAAAGAGGGCCGGGTCAGCCATGATGCCCGCCTGGTGCAGGGCATGGACGATCTGCTCCGGCTTGGGGGGGCAGCCCTTGATGGCGATCATCTCCTTGATGCCGGGGTTGTCCTTGTGGGCTTGGGACATGCACTTGCCCAGCAGGATGGTCTTCTTGGCGCCAGGGCGGGGTTGCATCATCTTGCCGGAGAGAATTTCCACATCCTCCCAGGGTTCACCCCGCCAGGCCGAAGCCACGGCCTGGATCACCACGCCGTTGATGCTGGAGCAGTAGGTGCACAGGCTGGAGTCGTACTTGTAGTAGCTGATCCCGCTCATGCCCCGCTTTTCCATGGCCAGGGGCAGGGTGCCTGCTTCGTTGTAGGGGAAGCTCCATTGATGAGGCCTGGCCAAGTCCTCGATGCGCTCGCCCACCACCTCCACGTCGGAAAGGTCCAAGGGGCGGCCACGGCGACGGGCGGCGTGGGCCAGATAGGGCACCTCGGCCGGGTCGTGGCCCAGCAGGCGGCAGCCCACCAGGTCGGCCGAGAGCACGTCCCAGGAGGCGACCAGGGTGTTGCTGCGATGCATCAGGCCATCAAAGCCCGGCCCGTATTCCGAGGTGTAGATGCCGTCCAGCACCGCCAGG
>JAKAGJ010000521.1:0-2461 GCA_021815655.1 Deltaproteobacteria bacterium
TGTGGCCGGGACCGCGGGGGCCTTACCTGGCGGAGTCTCCGGCGCATCCAGGGCCCGGGCCAGGGTGGCCTGATCCATGGCTAGAAGGCATTTCAGCAGATTGGCCTTGGCCGAGGCCAGGTCCGGGTCCAGCTTGAGGGCCTGGTAGTAGCTGGCCGCCGCGCTCACCGGGTGCCCCTGGGTCTGCTGGGTCAGGCCCAGGGTGTCCCAATAGCTGGCCAGCCCCGGCTCCAGTTGGGTGGCCCGGCGGGCCAGAGACTCGGCCCGGGCCAGGTTTTGGCCCTGCCGCACCATGACCCAAGCCAAATTGTTCAGCAGGATGGCGCTATCCGGCTCCAGGGCCAGGGCCTTCTCAAAGTGGGCCAGGGCCTCGTCTCGCCGCCCCAGGCCCAAGAGCAGCGAAGCCTTGTCATTGAGCAGGGCCACGTCCTCGGGCGACCAGGACAGGGCCTGATCCAGGGCCTTGAGGGCGCCGTCGGGATTCTTGGCCGCCGCCCGGGTCCTGGCGATGAGCTGCCAGGCGGGACCGTCGGGGTTTAGCGCCGCGTCGCGCAGCAGGGCCTCCTCGGCCTCCTGGTAACGGCCGGCCCGGTGTAATTCCTCACCCTGGCGCCGATGCTCGTCGCTGGTGAGCTGCACCAGGGCCCACTGGCCTCCCAGAGCCAAGGGCTGGCTCACCTGGCCGGGTTTGAGGTCCTGGAGCGCCGCCAACACCTCGCCGCCCAGTTCCGAGGAATCCAGGCAGCGCATGCGCGCCGCGGCCACGGCCTCTGGACCTTGGCCGCGCACCAGGGCGGCAAAGGCCTCGCCTGCCCTGGCTCGCGCCGCCAGGTCCTGGGCCCGCTGCTGGCTCATCAGCACCAAGAGCCGCAGACAATGCCGTTGGCTGGCCGCGAGGAGTGACTCCGCCTGGGTGGCGGGCTGCTGGGCCCCTTGGCCCAGGCTGGGCGCCATGGTCAGGACCAGGGCTAGCAACGCGGCTGCCAAGGGATAGGGCCAACGCATCACGTAAGGGTCTTCTCCTGGGGGAAGGCGCGGCGGATATGGCCTACCCAGACACAATATTCCTGGGCTTTTGGCAAGAGGCCTAAGCCTCGTGAGGTGAGGAAACAGCGGAGCGGCGGTTCAGTCCATGCCCAACTCGCGCTCCAGACTGGCCACCTCGGCCTCGATCTCGGCCCGCCGGCGGGGGTCCAGGTCCTTGTCATCCGCCAGCTGTAGCTTGAGGGCCAGCAGGCGGCGTCCGCTGCGAAACTCCCCACAGGTCACGGTCGGGCTATCCATGTCCAGGCCTCCAGGACTGCGTTTGGCTAGGGCAAAAATACCACCCGCCAGCCCATCGGCCAAGGTGCGGCAGCCTGGTTCAGGGCTGCCAGCCCTCGAACATGACCATGGCCCAGGCCACACCGGCCAACTGTGGGCAACTCAGTTGGTTTAGGTGGGTTTCCAGGGCCACGTCGGTCTGTTCGGAAACAAAGTTGGCGTACACCTCGGGCTGATTATTGTCGCTGGAGGGCGCATAACGGGCGATGGCGTCCTTGAGGGACAGGGCGCCGTAGATGCTGCCTGACAACAGGGTCATCATGGCACGAAAACCCTGGGCCGAGGTCTTGAAGATGGCCAGATGGCCATCCTGACCCGTGGCGCCCTGGGCTTGGCTAAACTGGCCGTAGGCCAGGTTGCCTGGGTTCTTGTTGCGCGCGGAACGGCTGGGCATGGATCCCCCCTTGGCTATTTTTTGTGCGGCAGTGTACACAACGCCTTCATATCATCATAATATGACCGGGGTATGGTGAAATAGCCCCAAAACCGTCCTCCGGGAATTTTGTAGCCAAGGTGTTGGCCCCTCATGAGTTCGCACGTTGACACCTGCCTGTCCCGCCTGGCTGGGGCGGCCCTGGGCACCATGATCGGCGATGCCCTGGGCATGCCCGTGGAGGGCTGGCCGGCCGAGCGGATTCAGGCCCGCCATGGCCGCCTGAGTTCCTTTGTCGCCGGACGCCTGCCCGCCGGTTCATATACCGACGACTCCCAGATGATGATCGCCATCCTGGAAACCCTGGCCCAGGGACGCGGCCTGGACACCGTCTACCTGGCCGGGCGTTTCGTGGCCCACTTTGAGCCCTGGCGCGGTTATGGCGGGCGCATCGCCGGGGTGATGCGGCGCCTGGCCGCCGGCCTGCCCTGGAGCCAAGCCGGCACCGACTCCTATGGCAACGGCGGGGCCATGCGCGTGGGAGTGTTGGGCGCGGCCATGGCCCAGGATCCGGCCGCCCTGGAAAGCGCCGCCCTGACGCAATGCCGCATCACTCACCAGCATCCCCAGGCCCTGGCGGGGGCCTTGGCCCAGGCCTGGGGCGTGGCGCTGGCCTACCGTTGGGGGGAGCGGGGCTCCCGCCCTCCCCAAGCACAGGTGGTGGAGGAACTGGCGGCCAAGGTCCAAGGTCTGGACTCCCACACC
>JAKAGJ010000521.1:2471-3036 GCA_021815655.1 Deltaproteobacteria bacterium
CCGCCCGCCTGCTGGCCATGCCCCGCCTTCCCTGGGGCGACGAGCCTCAGGCCGCCCTGCGGCTGCGCCAGGCTTATGCCTGCGACGTGCGGGCCTGCGAGGCGGTGCCCGCGGCCCTGGGGGCCTTTCTGGCGGCGGAAAGCGCCGAGCAGGCGGTGGTGCTGGCGGTAAGCCTGGGCGGAGACACCGACACCATCGGCGCCATGGCCGGAGCCTTGGCCGGCGCCTACTGGGGGCTGGAGGCCTGGCCCGCCCCATGGCTGGCCGGCCTGGAAAATACCAACCGCGGCAGGGATTACGTTCTGGAACTGTGCCACACGATTTGTGACCAAAAAGCTATTGACGAACCAGGCCCTGACTGTTAGATATTCGCTTGTTCCGCGCGGGCTGCTAGCTCAACTGGTAGAGCAACGGACTCTTAATCCGTAGGTTGAGTGTTCGATCCACTCGCAGCCCACCAAGAATAAAATAATACTATCGCATAGATAGACCACACCCCGGATAGGCGCCCTGCCCTTCCGGGGTGTCGGTTTTTGGCTTGTTTTGGCCCGTTTTGGGCGGGTTC
>JAKAGJ010000010.1 GCA_021815655.1 Deltaproteobacteria bacterium
GTCCGAGGCGCCGATGTGAAACATCTCCAGCCGTCCCGGGTCCAGGCCGGCCTCGGCGATCAGGGCCTTGGCGTGGGCCACCCGCTCCTTGGCCCG
This sequence comes from Deltaproteobacteria bacterium, assembly GCA_021815655.1. Taxonomy (GTDB): domain Bacteria; phylum Desulfobacterota; class Desulfarculia; order Desulfarculales; family Desulfarculaceae; genus JACRDC01. Next base: position 97 of record JAKAGJ010000010.1, read on the forward strand.
CAGGTTGCCTTCCAGAAAATGGCAGTCGCCGATCTCGCAGCCGCTGACCATCACCGCGTCGGCGCCGGCCTTGAAGGCCTCCAGCAGATAGAGCACATCCACCTTGCCGGTGCACAAGAGCTTCACCACCCGCACTCCCGGGGGATATTGCAGGCGCATGGAGCCGGCCATGTCGGCGGCGGTGTAGGTGCAGTAGGTGCAGATCAGGGCCAGCACCTTGGGGTCGTAGCGTTCAGCCATTGCTTCTCCCTTGCCTCACAGGGCCGTGGCCTTGGCCAATATCTGGGCGTCGGTGTGATGCTGCACCTGGATCAGCTTGCGCGGGCAGGCGGAGGCGCAGTTGCCGCAGCCGTGGCAGGCCGCCGGGTCGATGTAGACCACGCCTTCCTGGTTCAGTTGCGGCACCCCGTAGGGGCAGGTGCGCACACAGGTCAGGCAGGCCACGCAACGCTCGGCATCCACCACCGCCACCTCGCCGCCCACCAGCATCTGGCTCTGGGACAGCACCCCCGCCGCCCGCGCCGCCGCGGCCTTGGCCTGGGCGATCACCTCCTCCAGGTACTTGGGTCCGTGGGCCGTGCCGGCCATGAAGAAGCCGGCGCTCACGAAATCCACGGGCCGCAGCTTGAGGTGGGCTTCCATGAAGAAACCGTCGGCGTCCAGGGGCAGCTTGAGGGACGATGCCAGTTCGGCGGAGTCGGACCGGGGGCGCACGGCCGCCGAGAGCACCAGGCGCTGGGCCGGCAGCAACAGCCATTGGTGCAGTATCTGGTCCCAGACCGCCACCTCCAGGCCCTCCTCGCCGGCGCGCAGTTGCGGCGGCCGCTCTGGATCGAAGCGCACGAAACGAACCCCCAGCTTGCGGGCCCGCTGGTAATGCAGCTCCTTGAGCGAGAAGGTGCGCATGTCGCGGAACAGCACCGTAACCTCGGCTAACGGCTTGAGCTCCTTGACGCGCAGGGCATTGGCAACGGCCTGGCCGCAGCAGACCCGCGAGCAATAGGGATGCCCTTCCTCGCGGGAACCCACGCACTGGATCATCACCACGCTCTGCACGTCCTGAAGGGCTTCGTCCCCGCGAGCCAGGTCCTCCTGGAAGGCCAACTGGGTCAGCACCCGCTGGTCCTGGCCGTGCAGGTACTCCGTGGGACGGTATTCGCCGGCACCGGTGGCCACCACCAGGGCGCCGATGGCCACCTGCTCGCTCTTGTCGGCGCTGGCTATGGCTGCCCGGTACTGCCCCACGTGGCCGTCCACGGACTTGAGATGGCTGTTCAGGCGCACCTGGATCAAGGGATGGTGGGTAACGCGGTCGATGAGCTCAGCCAGGAAGGGTGGTACCTCCAGCCCCTCCAGGGTGCGGCCGAAGCGCCGGGCCAGGCCCCCCAGGGCCTCGTCCTTTTCCACCAGGTGGGTGAAGAAACCCTGCTCGGCCAGGCTCAGGGCCGCCGTGAGCCCGGCCACGCCGCCGCCCAGCACCAGGGCCGTCTGCTGCACCGGGGCCGGGAACTGATGCAGGGGCTCGAGCATCAGGGCGCGGGAGCAGGACATGCGCGCCAGGTCCTTGGCCTTGGCCGTGGCCGCGTCGTGGTCGCCGGCGTGCACCCAAGAGCATTGGTCGCGGATGTTGGCCATCTCAAACAGGTAGGGGTTGAGCCCGGCCCGTTGCAGGGTCTGGCGGAAAAGCCCCTCATGGGTGCGCGGGCTGCAGGAGGCCACCACCACCCGGTTCAGGCCGCGCTCGCGGATGATGGCGGCCATCTTTTCCTGCGAGTCGGTGGAGCAGGTGAAGAGGTATTCCTCGGCGCAGGCCACGCCGGGCAGGCCGCGCAGGTAGCCCACCACCTCGGGCACGTTGACCACGCCGCCGATGTTGATGCCGCAGTGGCAGACGAAGACGCCCACCCGGGCCTCCTCGCCCGCGGGTAGTGGGCGCTCGGGCGGGAAGTCCAGAGGCCTGATCTCGCTGCCCCGGGCCGGGGCCAGCAGGGCGCCGGCCTCGGCGGCGGCGGCGGAGGCCTGCATTACCGTGTCGGGGATGTCGCGCGGGGCCTGGAAGGCGCCGCAGGCAAAGACCCCCGGGCGGTTGGTGGCCAAGGGATTGAGCCCCTGACTGGCGGCGAAGCCGAAGCGATCCAGTTCCACGCCCAAACGCCCCGCCAACTCGATGCCCGAGGGGTTGGGCACCAGCCCCACCGAGAGCACCACCAGGTCGAAGGCTTCTTCTTGCAGCACGTCCTGCTCGTCGAAATACTGCACGATCAGGTCTTGGCTGGCCGGGTCCTCCACCACTCGCGAGATGAGGGAGCGCAGGTAGCGCACGCCATGCTCGTTCTTGGCGCGCTCGTAATAGCGGTCGAAGCCCTTGCCCTGGGCGCGGATGTCCATGTAGAAGATGGTTTTGTTAAGCCCCGGCACATGCTCGCCGGCGATGATGGCCTGCTTGCTGGCGTACATGCAGCAGACGTAGGAGCAGTAGTCGCGGCCAATGCTGGCGTCGCGGGAACCCACGCACTGGATCCAGGCGATGCGCTTGGGCTCGAGGCCGTCGCTGGGGCGCTTGACGTGGCCACCATAGGGGCCGCTGGCCGAGAGCACCCGCTCAAACTCCAGGCTGGTGAGCACGTTGGGGAAGCGGCCGTAGCCATACTCGGCCTTCGACCGGGCGTCGAAGGGCTTGAAGCCCGGGGCCATGACCACGGCCCCCACCTGGAGCTGGATTTCTCGGGGCGCCTGCTGGTGCTGGATGGCCCCGGCCTGGCAGGCCGTGACGCACTGGTAGCACTCCGAGCAGATGCCGCAGGACAGACAGCGCGCGGCCTCGGCCCGGGCTGCCTCCTCGCTCAGGGTGGCCACCACCTCGCCGAAGCCCTGCGCCCGCAGGCCGGGATCGGCATGGACCGGCTTCTGGCGGGGCTGGGGCTCGGTTCCCTCGATCTGGGGCCGGGCCAGGGTGCGTTGCTGAGTTCGCCCTTGGCGCAGGTCCTGGCCGGCCAGCAGGCGCTCTATGCTGCGGGCCGCCTCCTTGCCCTGGGCCACGGCCTGGATCACCGTGGCCGGTCCCAGCACCGCGTCGCCGCCGGCGAACACGTAGGGCAGGTTGCTCTGCAAGGTCAGAGGGTCCACGCTCAGGCAGTTCTTGCGGCCCACGTCCAGGCGGCAGGTGTCGTCCAGGCACTGAAGGTCAGGCTCCTGGCCGATGGCGGCCAAGGCCCCCTCGATCTCCATGACGTATTCCGAGCCGGGTATCTCCTGGGGCCGGGGCCGGCCCGAGGCGTCGGGCGGACCCAGCTCCATGCGGATCACCTCCACGCCCACCAGGCGGCCTGCCTCAGCGATGAAGCGCTTGGGCGCGGCCAGGAACTCGAAGTGGATGCCCTCCTCCAAGGCCTCCTCGATCTCCTCGGGGTCGGCGGGCATCTCCTGCCTGGTCCGCCGATAGAGCACCGTGACCTCCTGGCTGCCCAGGCGCAGAGCCGTGCGCGCCGAGTCCATGGCCACGTTGCCGCCGCCCACCACCACCACGCGCCTGCCCGGCGAAGCAGCCTGTCCCTGATTGGCCTGGCGCAGGAACTCCACGCCCGGCCGCACGCCGGCCACGTCCTCGCCGGGTACGCCCAGGCTTAGGCACTGGTGGGCGCCCACGGCCATGATTACGGCCTCGTACCCCTGCTCCTGCAACTGGGGCAGCGTGAAATCGCGGCCCAGACGCTGGTTGGTGCGTATCTCCACGCCCAGGGCCTGGATGTAGGCGATCTCGTAATCCAGGATGGCCGGGGGCAGGCGGTAGTCGGGGATGCCCACGCGCAGCATGCCGCCGGTGACGGAGAGCGCCTCGAAGATGGTGACGCCGATGCCTTCCAGGGCCAGGTAGTAGGCCGCCGACAGCCCCGCCGGGCCGGAGCCGATGATGGCCACCTTGTGGCCCGTGGCCGGCTTGGTGGCCGGCAGATCCATCTGTCCCTGGGCGATCTCCCACTCGGCCACGAAACGCTTCAAATCGCGGATGGCGATGGGCTCGTCGATCTGGCCCCGGGCGCAGGCACTCTCGCAGGGGTGGGTGCAGACTCGGCCGCAGACCGCCGGCAGGGGGTTGTCGCGGCGGATCAGCTCCAGGGCCTCCTTGAATTTTCCCTGGGCGATCAGGGCCACATAACCCTGCACGCTGATGCCCGCCGGACAAGCGTCCTTGCAGGGGCTCACCCCCCGCTTGTCGATGGCGAAGGCGCTGGGGATGGCCTGGGGAAAGTGCCGGTAAACCGCCTTGCGCTGGTTGAGCCCCAGGTTGAAGTTGGCCGGCACCTCCACGGGGCAGACCTTGGCGCACTCGCCGCAGCCGGTGCAGGCCTTTTCATCCACGTAGCGCGGGGCCTGGCTCACCGTGAGCGTGAAGTCGCCGGGCGCGCCCTCCAGCCTGCTCAAGGTGGCGCGGGTGTGGATGTGAATATTGGGGTTGCTGGCCACCTCGATCAGCTTGGGCGAAATCATGCAGGTGGAGCAGTCGTTGGTGGGAAAGGTCTTGTCCAACTGGGCCATGATGCCGCCGATGGAGATGTTCTCCTCCAGCAGGTGCACCAGGTAGCCGCTGGCCGCCAGGTCCAGCGAGGCCTGCATGCCGGCGATGCCGCCGCCCACCACGCAGACCGCCCCGGAGACGCCCCCCTGCCGCTGCCCGCCATTGTGCTCGCTCATGATTCTCTCCACCTAAAGCGCCAGGCCCACCGAGGCCAGCAAGGGCCGGGGACTGGTCATGTGCCGGTCCAGCCAACGCCCGGCCTGGGGATGCCCCAGGGCCAGGCCGATCAGCTCGGTAAAATAGAAGACCGGCAGGTAGACTGGACGTCCCATCTCCTGGGCTATCTGTTCCTGGTAAAGGTCCAGGTTGGCCTGGCACATCTGGCAGCCGGTGACCAGGCAGTTGGCCCCGGCGGCCAAGGCCCGCTCGTAAAGCCGGGCCACCAGGGTGTGCACGATGTCGGGCCGGGGCACGCTGTGGGAGGCCCCGCAGCAGTCGGTCTTGTAGGGCCAGTCCAACACCTGGGCGCCCAGGGCCTTGAGCAGCCGGTCCAGGCCGGTGGGGTTCTCGGGCGCGGGGTGGCCGGTGATGGCCGGCGGTCGCTGTCCCTGACAGCCGTAATAACAGACAGCCTTTAGACCGGTCAGGTCACGTTTCTTCAGCGACCGCGCCTTTTCCAGGGCCCAGCCGGCGCTGAAAAAGCTGTTCAGCTCCACCACCTGGGCCTCCCCGTAGTTCCCGCCCAGCTCGGCGATCTCGGGGATGACGGCGGCGCCATCGGCCATCAGCTCGGCCTGGGCGCTTTTCAGGCGGTTGAAGCACAGGGCGCAAGGCACCACCACCGGCTGGGGGCGCCCCGCGGCCAAGGCCAGGTTGCGCGCCGCCAGGTTCAGCGTCACCCGGTGGTCCAGGCTGTGGGCCGCCGTGGCCCCGCAGCAATTCCAGTCCGGCACCTCGTTGAGCTTGATCCCCAGAAGTTCGGCCGCCCCGGCCACCGACTCGGCGTAGTCCCGGGCCGTGGCCTCCAGGGAACAGCCGGGATAGTAGCTCACCTCCCGCGTTCCCTCCTGGCCGTTGGTCATCCGTGCTGCGTGCATGCCGGGCCTCCTATGCCTTGAACAGGGCCTTGAGCCAGCGTCTTTGCTTGGTGCCGGCGGGTATGAGCTTCAGGCGCCCGCGCTTGAACATGGCCAGGCCCAAGCGGGCGTTGGCCAGGGCCTCCGGCCCCAGGGCCCCACCGCTCTTGATGAGGTAGCGGGCCATGAGCGAGCCCTCGAAGACCCGGCCCCTGGTCTTGACCTCGGCCAGGAAAAGGCGGTGGAACAACAGGGTGCGGGCCTGTTCCACGCTGCCGCCGGCCTTGTACAGCCGCTCCTTGAGCCAGTCCATGAATCGCGGCAGGTCCACCTGGTTGGGGCAGCGGGTCAGGCAGGTCTGGCAGGAGGCGCAGACCCAGATGGTGCGGCACTTCTCCAGGCGCTCCACCTGTCCCAACTGGGCCAGACGCACCACCTGGTAGGGGTGCAGGTCCATGGCGAAGCTCAAGGGGCAGCCGTTAGAGCATTTCTTGCACCCGTAGCAGGCCCCGATGTCCACGCCGCTTTCCCGCTGGGCCAGGCGCAGGAACTCGCTGCTGGGGCGCAGGGCCTCCGCGCCCGGCCAGTCCTGGGCCGGGGCGGGCGGCGTCTCATGCGGCTGCCCCGGGCCTGCCTGCGCCGAAGATGCCCGTGTGGTCATGGTCTTCTCCCTAGCCGATGAGGCGCTGTACCTCGGCGATCAACTCCTCGGGCTCCGGCGGCTTTTCGATGTAGCCGTTGGGCTCGGGCACTTCCTGGTTCTTGAACTTGTCCAGCACCTTTTGCGAATGCAGGAAGGTCTTTCTGGCCAGGCCGGAGATGATGAGCACCGGTATGTCCCGGTACTCGGGGTTGGTCTTGATGTCGCGGTACATCTTGATGCCGCTTTCCTTGGGCATCATCACGTCCAGGGTAATCATGTCCGGCTTCTTCTCGCGTACCTTGGCCATGCCCTGCTCGCCGTTTTCGGCCACCACGGCCTTGTAGCCGTTGCTCTCCAGCAGGGTGGAGATGAAGGTGCGCAGGTCCATCTCGTCATCCACCACCAAAACTCTCTTTGCCATGTCCTGGTACCTCCGGCCTCTAAAGGGTGTAGGTGCGCTCGGGGTTCTTGATGGCCATCACATGGCAGGGGGCGCGGCGGGAGACCTGCTCCACGGTGCTGCCGTAATGGGTGGGCTCCTTGGCGCTGGTGCCGGCCGAGCCCATGACGATCAAGTCCACGGCGTTCTCGCGCACGTAGCGCAATATCTCCACGAAGGCCGTGCCCGGCTTGGCCACCCAGGCGACATCCCGCACCTGGGTCAGGCGGTCCCGGTAGCGGCGCTTGAGGTCCTCCAGGGCCTTGGCGACCACCTCCGGCGAGGCGTAGGTGACGTCACCCGGAGGGGCATGCTCGGTAGTCTCGGTGGGAGAGTAGCGCAGGGTGGAGTGCAGCACGTGCAGCACGTGCAGCTTGGCCCCGTAGCGCTCCGCCAAGTCCACGGCGTGGACGAAGGCGATCTCGGCGTCCTCGGAAAAATCGGTGCAGAACAGTATGTTCTTGTAGCCCTTCATCTCGGCACACCCTCCTCTCTCCCGCCGCGGCTTGTCCGCCGGGCCGGATCAGTCCCAGATTTCCTTGACCTTCACCACCTCGAGGGGCTCGGCCACGCGCCGGGGCAGCACCAGCCTGAAAGTGGCGCCCTGGCCTGGCCGGTTGTCCAGGTCCACGCGGCCGCCGTGTTCCTGGGCGATCTTCTGGCAGACCATCAGGCCCAAGCCGGTGCCGGCCGCCCCCTTGCTGCTGTAGAAACCCTGGAAGACCTTGCGCTGGGCCTCCTCGTCCAACCCCGGGCCGTTGTCGGTCACGACCAGGGCGAAGTGGTCCTGCTCTTCCTCCACCGAGAGCCTGACCTGGCCGTCCTCCGCCGTGGAGGCGGCGTCGATGGCGTTGCTGACCAGGTTCAGGATGGCGTCCAGCACCGCCTTGCGGTCCACCTGGCAGACCAGGGGCTGGGCGCGCTCCACCAGGTCCAGGTCCACGTCCTGGGCCTCGGCCTCGGGCCACATGTACTCCACGGCGTCGGCGCAGATCTCGCGCAGGTCCACGGGCGTCAGCTCCGGATGGCGCGGCTTGCCAAAGCTCAAAAGGTCATAGCACAGGCTGGCAACCCGGTTGACGTTGCGCTCCAGCATCTCCAGGCCTTGCTGGATGATGTGGCGCTTGTCGGTCTTGAGCCCCTGGCGCACCAGGTAGTTGCCGCCCTTGAGGCCCGAGAGGATGTTCTTGATGGAGTGCACCAGGGCGCTTATGCTCTGGCCCACGGCGGCCAGGCGCTCGCTGGCCACCACCTGGGCCGTGGCCTCGGCCACCCGGCGCTCCAGATTCTGGGTGTAGGCCTTCAGCTCGGTTTTTAGCCCCAAGCGCTCCTTGGCCCTTTGCAGCGCCACGCTCAAGGCCGCCTCGCTCACCGGCTTGGTGATGAAATCCGAGGCGCCCAGTTGCAGGGACTGGATGGCCAGCTCCAGGTCGCCGTGACCGGTGATGACGATCACCTCGGTATCGGGGCTTTCCTGCTTGATGCTTCTCAGCACCTCGATGCCGTCCATGCCCGGCATCTTGAGATCGGTGAGCACTATGTCCGGAGGCTCGCGGCGGAAGGCCTCCAGGCCGCTCTTGCCGTCCTCGGCGGTGCGTACCTGGTAGCCGTCGGCCGTAAGGTCCAGGGACATCATGCGGCGGATGCCCGGCTCGTCGTCGATCAACAGCAGCCTGTCGAAGCTGGGCTGGCGGTCCTGGCTCATGCCGCCTCCTCTCTGGCCACCGGGAAACTGAGCAGGAAGGTGGTGCCTTGCCCGGGATGGCTAACCACCTCGATCACCCCGCCGTAGTCACGCACGATGCCGTAGGAGATGGACAGACCCAGGCCCGTGCCCTTGCCCACTTCCTTGGTGGTGAAGAAGGGTTCGAAGATGCGCCCCTGCTGGTCCTCGGGGATGCCCACCCCGTTGTCGGCGACGCTGACCAGGGCCCGGCCGTCCTCGCTCCAGGAGCGCACCCGGATCTGCCCGGCCACGGACTGGCCCCGGCCGCGCAGTTCCTCGATGGCGTCGCGGGCGTTGAGCACCAGGTTGATGAAAATCTGCTCCAGGCGGTTGGCCTCGCCCCAGATGGAAGGCAGGTCCGGGTCCAGCTCGCAGACAACCTCGATGTCGTGCAGGCGCAGCTGCTGGCCCAGCAGGTGGAAAACCCCCTGGATGGGCTGGTTGAGGCTCACCTTGCCGCGCTCCACCCGGGCCTTGCGTCCGAACTCGCGCAGGTGGTTGATGATGCGCGTGGCGCGCTCCACCTGGCTCAAGAGTTCCTGGGATACCTGGCGCAGGACCAGCACGTCGGGCACCACGGCCCGTTGGGCCTGCTTGGCCAGGAAGTTGCCGGCCGTGGAGATGATGGATAGGGGCTGGTTAAGCTCGTGGGCCACTCCGGCGCTCATCTCGCCCAGGGTGGCCATCTTGGCGGCCTGGATCAGTTGCTGCTCGGTTTCCAAGACGCCGCTGATGTCGGCGGTGGTGGCGATCACCGCCCGCCGCCCCAGGTGCTCGCCGTAGGAGGCGCGGATGTTGACAAAGAAGGGCTTGCCGTCGGCGCGCACCTGATGCACCCGGGGCAGGAAGGCCTCGCCCTGCTCCAGGAAGGAGCGCACCCGCGCCTGGTCGGAGCCGTTGGTCAGGTCAAGGAAGGACAGCTCCTTCAGCCCAGGCTTGTCGTAACGGTACTCGGCGGCGGCGCGGTCGTTGGCGTCCATTATCTCCAAGGTGTCGCGGTCAAAGACCAGGATGGGGTTGGGGTCGTTGTTGAAGAACAGGCGGTACTTCTCCTCTGAACAGCGCAGTTCGGTTTCCAGGCGGCGGATGGGGGTGATGTCGGTGGCCATCTCCATCACCGCGGTGATGTGCCCCTGCTTGTTGGTGATGGGGGCCGTGAGGTTGAGGATGTGCATGTCCTGGCCGTCCTGGCCCACCACGGTCTCCTCGGCCGAGTGCATCTGGCCATCGTTGAAGGTGGCCTCCACCGAGCAGGTGGGGCACTTGTCGGACCGGCCCTTGTAGGCCACATAGCAGTACTCGCCCAACTGGTGGCCGAACTGGCGCTCGAACATCTTGTTGAAGGCCACCAGCCGGAAATTGCGGTCCTGCACCGTGATATGGCAGGGCACCTGTTCAAACAGGGCCTGGAACTGGGCCCGGCTCTGGTCCAGGGCCTCGGTCTTCTCCTTGATGCCGGCGCGCATGGTCTCGAAGGATTCGGCCAGCACTCCGATCTCGTCATCGGTCTGGGGAGTGATGGGATGATCGTAATCGCCGCGGGCGATCTGGCGGCTGGCCTGCAAAAGCTCCGAGAGCGGGCGGTTGACGAAGAAAAAGGTGAAGGCGCTGACCAGGGAACCGATGACCACAAAGAGGAAGGCGGCGAAGGCGATAACCATGCGCGTCGACTGGGCCACCTCGCGGTCCACGGCGGCCAGGCTCAAGGAGACGTCCAGCACCCCCAATACGGTCTGATCCTGGGGATGCACATGGCAGGGGTCGCCGTAGCAGGCCTTTTCGGTGTAGATGGGGTTGATGACCCCCACCACGCGGTGGCCGGTCTGGCCGGGGCCGGCCTTGGTGGTGAAGATGCGGCTGCGCTTGGTGCGGGGAAGGCTCTCCAGGGGGCGGTTGCTCTGATGGCAGGCGTAGCAGGCCTCGGCCTGCATGTCCACCAACTCGCCGATCTCCTGGCCGCGGCTGCTGAACATGATGCGTCCGCGCTTGTTAAGCACCCGGATGGCTTCCACCCCTTCCTGTTGGCCGATGGCCTCGATGATGGCGTGCACGCTCTCGCGCTGGTCCTTGAGCATGCCGTAGCGGGTGGCGCGCTTGACCGTGTCGGAGAACCAGTTGCCGCTTTGCAGCATGCTGTTGATGGAGTTCTGCTCCTGGACCTTGATGGCCAGGCTGGCCAGGAGCACCACCAGCAGGGTCAGGGAAAGGCTCACCCAGGCCGTCAGCTTGAAGGACAAGCGATGGGTCAGCTTAAGCGGCTTGTAGTCCGGAACCTGGTCGGCCATGCCGCCTCCCTTTCGCGTTCTAAAAGAGCAGGAGGCGTGCCAAGGTGATGTGAAAAAATTATGCTGTGATTGCCGTTAGTTACCCGTAGGGCTTTTTGTTGGCGTTGCGTGTGGCGTTGCAGCTATTGTGCAACAAATAGATGATTAATAGATGTATATTAATATAACATATTTATATTGCACATAATTTATCTGAGGCTTTCCTGCAACGCCGATGTTGCGCATGTTTCATGTCTGCAACAAGATAAAAGGCATTCAGGGAATTTGGATGCCCAGGCGTTTCATGCGCCGCCACAAGGTGGTGCGGTCGATGCCCAGGGCCAGGGCGGCCTTCTGGCGGCTCCAGTCGTGGGCCTCCAGGGCCGCCAGCAAGTGGGATTTGTCCAGGTCGCCGCCGGCCTCCCGGGGTTCCGGCCGGGTGGGGGAGGGCAGGCGCAGGTCGCGGGGCAGGTGCTCGCGGCCGATCACGTCGCCTCGGCACAAAAGGCAGGCGTGCTCCAGGATGTTCTCCATCTCGCGCACGTTGCCGGGATAGGCGTAGTTCAATAGGGTGTCCAGGGCATCCTGGGAGAAGCGGCAGATGTAGGTGCCGCGCTCCACGTTCTTGCGCTGAATAAAACGGCGGATAAGAAGCGGAATGTCCTGGCGGCGCTCCTGGAGGGGAGGCACCATGACGCTGATGACGTTGAGGCGGTAGTACAGGTCCTCGCGAAAAAGCTTGGCCCGCACCTGCTGATCCAGGGGTTTGTTGCAGGCCGCCAGGATGCGCACGTCCACGCGCACGGTCTTGCGCGCCCCCAAGGGGTAGAACTCCATGTCCTCCAGCACCCTGAGCAACTTGGCCTGTAGGCTCAAGGGCATCTCGCTGATCTCGTCCAGGAACAGGGTGCCGCCGTCGGCCAGCTGGAAGCGGCCGGGCTTGTCGCGGCCGGCGCCGGTAAAGGCCCCGCGCAGGTAGCCGAACATCTCCGATTCCAGGAGGTTTTCCGGCAAGGCCGCGCAGTTGACCTTGATGAAGGGCTTGCCGCGGCGGGGGCTCATGTTGTGGATGATGTTGGCCAACAGGTCCTTGCCCGTGCCGGTGGGGCCTTCGATCAACACCGTGACCGGAGAGGGGGCCACCACCCGCAGGGTTTCGAAGATGCGCTGCACCTGGGGGGAGTCGCCGATGAAATCCTCCCAGGTGTGATGGCGGGAGTCCTTGCGTTCCATCATCTGCACCAGGTGCAGGCTCTGGATGGTTTCCACCCCGCCGATGATCCGTCCCTGGGCATCGAGCAGGGGCGCCAGTGAAACCTTCACCGGCAGCACCGAGCGTCCGTCCTGACGGATGAAGACGGCGTCCAGGTTGTGCTGGCATTGGCCGGAGTGCATGACCTTTTGCAGCAGGCAACCATCCTCGCAGAGGGTGGACTGAAACACCTCGTGGCAATGCCGCCCCAAGGCCTGGGCGGCGCTCATGCCGGTGATCTGCTCGGCGGCGCGGTTGAAAAAGGCTATGCGTCCCTCGAGATCAACGGTGAAAACACCGATGGCCAAGGAATTCAGCACCAAACGGGAGGATGGCTCCTCCAGGCTGGGCGGGGCTGGGGGGGCTGCCAAGTACCTGCTCGCTATCTGGCTGGCCTGGAGAGGCGGCGCCTGGCAGTTTAGGCCTGAAAACACAAAGTTATCATATTAATAACATACAGATTAACAGCCGGGGCTGTCAAGGGGGCTAAGCGTTGGAGGTCTGAAACTGCTCCACGCCAAGGGTCGCGGCCACCCGGCCCTGCTCCACGATCACCACGCGATGGGCCAACTCCACGATCTCCTCGGGGGCGTGGCTGACGTAGAGCACGGGCAGGCCATATTCCTTGGTCACGGCGGCGATGAAGGGCAGAACCTCGGCCTTGCGCCCCTGGTCCACCGAGGAGAT
>JAKAGJ010000011.1 GCA_021815655.1 Deltaproteobacteria bacterium
CTCAACCAGGGCAGCAACTTGTTCGGCGCGCTCCTGGGCGGGCCGGGCGGCCAGGCCAGCCAGCCAAGCCAGCATCTCCAGGGGGGCCAGGGGTGGCAGCAGGCCGCAGCAATGTCCCTGGCGGGCGCAGGTGGTGGCCGGCAGACGCTGGTAGAGGGCTTCCAGGGACACGGCCAGCCCCTGACGCTGAAAGGCGGCCAGGGCCGGGGCCAGGGTGGCTGTAGGGTGGTTTTTTGAATTCTGAGGCATCATGCCGAGCATGATAAGGCAAGGGGCGGCGCAACGCCACCCGGCTTGGGTATGCCACCTAAGCGGTTAAGTTATCTGGAAAGTTTGGGCGGAGCCGCCGGACTCGACCAGAGCGGCGGCGCCAACCGACCCGTTTGCGCCCCGCCGGGGGCACCCGGCCCGAGCGCGGAATTGCTGGTTTAATAGATTAGGCTTTACGGGAGCCGCCGGCCTCGACCCAAGCGGCGGCGCCAATCGACCCGTTTACGCCCCGCCGGGGGCACCCGGCCTAGGTGGTGCTCTCGGCCTGGTCCGCGGGCCGGCTGTAGGAGGCCAGCAGGGTGTCCAGGTCCATCTGACGCACCATGACTTGGCCGCACTTGTCGCAGATCACGGTGTGGTCGTCGATGCCGGTGATGCGCACTTCGCTCTCGGAGCAGTTGGTGCAGGTGTACTCGTATGCTGGCATGGAGTTCCTCCCTCGGCCTGATGATGTTCCGCCCAGATGACCGGACGCCCAGCTATAAGGCAAGTTGCATACCAGATTGGGGCGGACCAGGGGCTTTGGGGTTATTGCTTTGATATTATTTAAAATTAAATTGCAAGCCATCGCTTGTGCAATAAGCGGCTTTTTTCACATGCCCACATAATTATGCAAAAAGCGGCTTAGTGCCCCATGTGGTGGGGTAAAAGGCCCCAAGGACATCCAGGCGGGTGATCAGAGGGAGGAAAAACAGGGCCAGGACGGCGGCAACTCAGCGCTCGGACGGCAGTTGCAGGTCCAGCCCGCCCAGGCGGGAGAGTATCTCGTCGTGGGTGAGGTCGTGACGCACGGGGGTGATGGTGACGTAGCCGGCCAGCAGCGCCGGGTAGTCGGTATCAAGGTCGCCCTCGGTGCCCATGGTCTCGCCGGCCTGCCAATAATAGATGTGGCCCCGGGGGTCGCTGCGGCGCAGGAAGCGCTCCACCAGCCGCGCCCCGGACTGGCGGGTGAAGCGGATGCCCTTGATCTTGTGGGCGGGCAGGGCCGGCACGTTGACGTTGAGGGGCACGTGCCTGGGCACCCCCAGGCTGGGGTAGAGCCCCACCAGGTGGGCGGCCAGGCTGGCGGCGTAGGCGAAGTCGGGGTCCTTCAAGGTGCCCAGGGAATAGGCCACCCCCGGCAGCCCCAGGATGGCCGCCTCGGTGGCCGCCGAGACGGTGCCCGAGTAGAGCAGGTTCACCCCCACGTTGGCCCCCAGGTTGATGCCGCTGACCACCAGGTCCGGGGCTTGGGGCAACAACTCGCTCACGGCCAGCTTGACGCAGTCGGCCGGGGTGCCGGTGATGGCCCAGCCGTCGAAGCCGGTGCGCGGACCCAGGCGGCGCACCCGGATGGGGTCGGCCAGGGTGATGGCGTGTCCCACCGCCGACTGCTCGGTTTCCGGGGCCACCACCACCACCTCGTGCTCCCCGGCCAGGGCCGCGTGCAGGGCGGCCAGCCCGGGGGCGTAGACGCCGTCGTCGTTGGTGAGAAGCAGTCGCATGTCCGGCAGTTTAGCCTCCCGGCCCCCGGCTGTCAACGAGCCGGCGCATTGACAAGCGCCCGCGCCCCGCTTACCTTTAGATACAAAAAACCCGCAACCATTTTTCACCCTTGGGTGCCGACATGAATCAGATCAAGACCGTGCTGCTCTTGGGAGCGCTAACCGGGCTCATGGTGCTCCTGGGCGGGGCCATGGGCGGGCGCCAGGGCATGCTCATAGCCCTGGTCCTGGCCACGGCCATGAATTTCTTCTCCTACTGGTACTCGGACAAGATGGTGCTGGCCATGTACCGGGCTAGAGCCGTGGACGAAGGCCAGGCCCCGGGGCTATACAACATCGTGCGCGAGCTCTGCGCCGCCTCTGGCCTGCCCATGCCTCGGGTCTTTATCATCGAGGAGGACACGCCCAACGCCTTCGCCACCGGCCGCGACCCCGAGCACGCCGTGGTGGCGGTGACCAGCGGCATCCTGCGCATCCTCACCCCCCGCGAGCTGCGCGGGGTGATCTCCCACGAGCTCAGCCATGTCAAGCACCGCGACATCCTCATAGGCTCGGTGGCCGCCACCCTGGCCGGGGCGGTGATGGTGTTGGCCAGCATGGCGCGTTGGGGGGCCATCTTCGGCGGAGGCCGCGACGATGACCGGGGCGGTGGCGGCATCGTGGGCCTGATCGTGATGTCCATCCTGGCGCCGCTGGCGGCCCTTTTGATCCAGATGGCCGTGAGCCGCAGCCGCGAGTACCTGGCCGACCAGGAGGGCGCCACCATGTCCCGCGACCCCGAGGCTCTGGCCGGGGCGCTGGGCAAGCTGGAGCAGGCCAACCAGGTCCAGCCCATGCAGGACGCGCGGCCTCAGACCGCCCACATGTTCATCGTCAACCCCCTGAGCGGAGCCTCCCTGATGGGCCTGTTCTCCACCCACCCACCCATCGCCGAACGCATGGCCCGCTTGCGCTCCATGGCCGGCCAGGGCCACGGCCAGCCCTATGCGCCACCGGCGGCCCCCGGCGGCTACGCCCCCCCTCCCCCGCCCCCGCCTCCCAGCGGCCGCGGCGGCATAGACTGGTCCTAGAGCCATGAAGGCGCCCAAGCTCCTGCTCGGCCTCGGCGCGGCCTGGCTGGCCGGCTGGCTCCTGGTCCCGGCCCCGGCCCTGGCCGACCGCGCCGCCCGCATGACCCCGGCGGTGCGCGTGGTGCAGGCCGCCGGGCCGGCGGTGGTGAACATCTCCACCAAGACCCGCGTGCAGACCCGGCTCTTTCGCTCCGGCGACGAGGCCATGGACCGCTTCTTCGAGGAGTTCTTCCAGCCCATGCAGCGCGAGCAGACCAGCCTGGGCTCTGGCTTCATCCTGGACGGACGGCGGGGGCTCATCGTCACCAACGGCCACGTGGTCAGCTCCGCCAACGAGATCAGGGTGCAGTTGTCGGACAAGCGCGTATTCCCGGCCCAGGTGGTGGGCGCCGACCCCCAGAGCGATCTGGCGGTGCTGCGCATAACCCCCAAGGGCGCCCTGCCCCAACTCAAGCTGGGCGACTCCGAGCAGATCATGATCGGCGAGGAGGTCATCGCCATCGGCAACCCCTTCGGCCTGTCCCACACCGTCACCGTGGGCGTGGTCAGCGCCCTGGGGCGCAAGGTGCGCACCAACGGCAACCAGTGGATGCAGGACCTGATCCAGATCGACGCCAGCATCAACCCCGGCAACTCCGGCGGGCCGCTCTTGAACGCCGACGGCGAGGTGATAGGCATCAACACCGCCATCTTCCAGCAGGCCCAGGGCATCGGCTTCGCCATCCCGGTCAACCGCGTGCGGCGGGTGGTGGAGGACCTGGTGCGCTACGGCGAGGTGGTGCCGGCCTGGCTGGGGCTGGAGTTGCAGGACCTCACGCCCCGCCTGGCCCAGGCCTTCGGCCTGACCGAGGCGCGGGGGGTCTTGGTGACGCAGGTGCTGGAGAACAGCCCGGCGTCAGAGGCCGGCCTGGAGCGGGGCATGGTGCTCACCTCCCTCAACGGCCGGGAGATCAAGGACAGCGGCGACTACGGCCTGGCCCTGGCCGAGGTGGGCGTGGGCCAGGAGGTGCGCCTGGGGCTGCGGCAAGGCGGCCAGACCCAGGAGCGCAGCCTCAAGGCCCGGGCCTTCCCCCTGGAGCGGGCCATGGAGATCAGCTGGCGCCGTCTGGGCTTCAGCGTGACCGACCTGGACGCCCCCACGGCCCTGCGCCAGCGGGTGCGGACGGGCACGGCGGTGATGATCGACAAGGTGCGCAAGGGCTCGGCCGCCGAGGAGGCGGGCCTGATGCCCGGCGACCTTATCCGCCAGGTGGGCGACGGCCCCACGCCCAACCGCGAGGCCTTCCTGCGCCAGATGGCCAAGCACCGCCTGCTGCCCCGCATCACGGTGCTGGCCCAGCGCGGGGGCGTGGCCCAGTATCTCACCCTGGGGCCGGAGTAAAGGCCGCCGCTCAAGCCGACCCAACAGCCTTCATCCAGTCAGGCAGGCGTCGGCTGTTGGCCATATCAGAAATAGCCTTCATTGCGAACGCAGTGAAGCAATCTTCCGCATCGCTCTTGTTTGGCGAACAACAAGGTAAGAGCGAAGCGGAAGATTGCTTCGTCGCTACGCTCCTCGCAATGACGGTCATGGTTGAATTTCGCTGACAGCCGGGCTTTAGTCAATGACAGGCCCCGAGGTTGGGGCGGCTGGCGTGATCGTATTCGCGCTTTGCCGTCAGGCGGTCGGTCTTAAAAAAAAGGGACCCAGCCATTGCCGGCTGGGTCCAGCTGCTTTTCCCGCTCCGGCGCGGGCCGGGCCTAGGCCTGGCCCTGCTCGGCCGGCCGCCGAGCCTGGCGCCGGCGCGCCCGCCAGGCACGCGTCCGCTTCTGGAAGGACTCCATGTAGGTATAGAACACCGGCGTGACAAAGAGCGTCAGGAGCTGCG
The DNA here is from genome assembly GCA_021815655.1 of Deltaproteobacteria bacterium. Lineage (GTDB taxonomy): Bacteria > Desulfobacterota > Desulfarculia > Desulfarculales > Desulfarculaceae > JACRDC01. Next base: position 4,693 of record JAKAGJ010000011.1, read on the forward strand.
ACACCAACAGCCCGCCCACCACCGCCAGGCCCAGGGGGCGCCGCGACTCGGCCCCGGCCCCCAGGCCCAGGGCGATGGGCAGGGTGCCCATGAGGGCGGCCATGGTGGTCATCATGATGGGCCGGAAGCGCACCAGACAGCCCTCCTGGATGGCCTCCTGGGGGGTCTTGTTGCCCCCGGCCTGGGCGGCGATGGCGAAGTCGATCATCATGATGGCGTTCTTCTTCATGATGCCCACCAGCATGATGACGCCCACGAAGGCGTAGAGGTTAAGCTCCATGCCGAACAGCGACAGGGTGATGAGCGCTCCGAAGGCCGCCGTGGGCAGGCCCGAGAGGATGGTCACGGGGTGGATGTAGCTCTCGTAGAGCACCCCCAGCACCAGGTAGATGACCAGGATGGCCATGATTAGCAGCAGGGTCATGCCCTGCAGCGAGGACTGGAAGGCCTGGGCCACCCCCTGGAAGCCCATGGTGATGCCGGCGGGCAGGGTGTGGGCGGCCAGGGTCTGCACCTTGCTCACCGCATCGCCCAGGGAGGCCTCGGGGGTGAGGTTGAAGGAGATGGTCACCGAGGGCAACTGGCCGGCGTGGTTGATGACCAGGGGGCCGGTGTCGCGGGTGATCTTGGAAACCGATTGCAGGGGCACCAGGTCGCCGTGGTTGTTGCGCAGGTAGAGCAGGTCCAGGGACTCGGGCGAGCGCTGGTACTCGGGCAGCAACTCCAGGATCACCTGGTACTGGTTGTTGGGGGCGTAGATGGTGGAGACCTGGCGGGTGCCGAAGGCGTAGTACAGGGTGTCCTCCACGTGCTGGGAGCTGATGCCCAGGGAGGAGGCCTTGTCGCGGTCGATCTGCACCGTGACCTGGGGATTGGAGATTTGCAGGTCGCTGGTGACGTCGCGCAGGATGGGCAGCTCGCGCATCTTGGCCTCCAGCTGGGGAGCCGCCTTGTACAAAAGGTCTATATCCGGGCTTTGCAGAGTCAACTGGTAGAGGCTCTTGGTCAGGGTGCCGCCAATGCGTATCACCGGCGGGTTCTGCAAAAAGGCCTGGATGCCCGGCACCTGGGCCAACTTGACCCGAAGCTCGTTGATGACGTCGTTGACGTGCAGCTTGCGCTGGGGGCGGTCCACCAGGTGCATGAACATGCGCCCGGTGTTGCCCGTGAGGTTGGGGCCGCTCACGCCCACCGAGGACATGAACTCGCGCACGTTGGGGTCCTTGCGCACGATGTCGGCCAAGGCCATTTGGTGGCTGACCATGGAGTCGTAGGAGATGCCCTGGGCGGCCTCGGTGAAGCAGAAGATCTGTCCCTGGTCCTCGTCGGGGATGAAGCCGGTGGGCATGATGACGAACAGGTACAGGGTGCCGCCGGTGAGCGCCAGCAGCACCAGCATGGTCATGCGCCGGTGCTTGAGCACCCGGGTCAAGGCCCAGTCATAGGCGTGCAGCATGCCGTCGAAGACGCGCTCCGAGGCCTGGAAGAGCCGGCCGTGGTGCTCCTCCTTGGGCGGGCGCAGAAAGCGGCTGCACAGCATGGGGGTCAGGCTCAGGGAGACAAAGCCCGAGACCAGGATGGCCACGCCGATGACCACCGCGAACTCGTGCAGCAGCCGCCCCAGGATGCCGCCCATGAACAGCACCGGAATGAAGACCGCCACCAGGGACAGGGTCATGGACAAGACCGTGAAGCCGATCTCCTTGGCCCCCTTGAAGGCCGCCTCCATCACTCCGTCGCCCTGCTCCATGTGGCGCACGATGTTTTCCAGCATGACGATGGCGTCGTCCACCACGAAGCCCACCGACAGCGTCAGCGCCAAAAGCGAGAGGTTGTCCAGGCTGAAGCCCATGAGCGACATGGCCGCGAAGGTGCCCACGATGGAGGCCGGCAGGGCCAGGCTGGTGATGAAGGTGGCCGAGAGGTTGCGCAAAAAGAGGAACACCACCATGACCACCAGGGCGATGGAGAGCATCAGGGTGAACTTCACGTCATCCACCGAGGAGCGGATGGACTGGGAGCGGTCGTAGAGAATGTCGATCTTGACCGAGGCCGGCAGCTGGGCCTCGAAGGTGGGCAGGAGCTTCTTGATGGCGTCCACCACCTCGATGGTGTTGGTGCCGGGCTGGCGCTGGATGGCCAGCACCACCGCGCGGGTGTTGTTGTACCAACTGGCCACCTTGTCGTTTTCCACGCTGTCGATGACCCGGCCCAGCTCGCTAAGGCGCACGGGGCCGCCCTGGCGGTAGGCCGCGATCACCGGCCGGTAGGCGCTGGCGTCGTTGAGCTGGCCGGTGGCCTGCACGGTGAAGGCGCGGTCGGCGCCCTGTAGGGTGCCGGTGGGCAGGTTGACGTTGGCCTTGGCCACGGCCGCCGCCACCTCGTCCAGCCCCAGGCCGCGGCTGGCCAGGGCCGTGGGGTCCAGCTGCACGCGCACGGCGTATTTCTGGGCGCCAAAGAGCATCACCTGGGCCACGCCGCTAATCATGGAGATGCGCTGGCCCATGAAGGTGTCGGCATACTCGTTGATGGCCGACAGGGGCAAGAGCGGCGAACTCAGGGCCAGGTAGAGTATGGGCATGTCCGCCGGGTTGACCTTGCGGAAAAAGGGCGGCGTGGGCATGTTCTGGGGCAGCTTGGCCGAGGCGCGGGTTATGGCCGCCTGCACATCCTGGCTGGCGGCGTCGATGGAGCGGTCCAGGCTGAATTGCAGGGTGATGTTGGTGACGCCGGTGGCGCTCTGGGAATTTACCGAATCCAGGCCGGCGATGATGGAGAACTCGCGCTCCAGGGGCGTGGCCACCGCCGAGGCCATGGTTTCGGCGCTGGCCCCGGGCAGGTTGGCCGTCACCTGCACGGTGGGGAAGTCCACGCTGGGCAGGTCCGATACCGGCAGGCTGCGGTAGGCCATGACGCCGAAGATGAGCACCCCCAGCCACACCAGGGAGGTCATGACCGGCCGGCGGATGAAGATATCGGAGATGCTCATGACTTGGCCTCTCCGCTGGATTCCTGGCCCTTGATGACCACCTTGGCGCCGGGCACCAGGCGCAGCTGGCCGTCGGTGACCACCTGCTCGCCGGGTTTGAGGCCCTCCTGCACCAGGGTCATGCCATCCAGGGTATCGCCCACCTTCACCACCCGGGCCTGCACGGTCTGGTCCGGCTGCACCACAAAGACATAGGAGCCGGCCTGGCCCACGGACAGGGCCTTGCTGGGCACCACCGTGGCCCCCTGGCGCACGGTGAGCCACAGGGTCACGTTGACGAACTGCCCCGGCCACAGCATGTGGTCGGGGTTGTCGTAGGAGGCCTTGAGCCGGATGGTGCCGGTGGCGGTGTCCACGGTGTTGTCCACGAAGACCAGCTTGCCGCTCACCGGGCGGTCCTCCTCGCCTGGGGGTGCCGCGTCCACCTTGAGCTGGGCCTGGCCCTGGAAGCGGCGGATGCGCGTAAGATTCTGTTCGGGCACCGCGAAGCTGACCTGGATGGGCTGCACCTGGGTGATGGTGACCATGGCCTTGTCGTCGTTGGCCTTTATCATGTTGCCGGCATAGGCCAACAGGCTGCCCATCACCCCGGAAATGGGCGAGTTGATGCGGCAAAAGCCCAGGTTGAGCTTGGCGTTCTGCACGTCGGCCTGGCTGGCCAAGGCCTGGGCGGCCCGGGCCTTGGCCTCGGTCTGGAACTGCTCGTACTGGGCGGCGCTGACGGCCTTGCGGCTGACCAGCGCCTGGTAGCGCCTAAGGTCCTCGGCGGCCTTCTCGGCCTGGGCCTGGTCGCGGGTGGCCTGGGCAGAAGCCTGCTGGAGGGCGGCATCGAAGGGCGCGGGGTCGATGGTGAACAGCGGGTCGCCCTTGGCCACGTACTGGCCTTCCTGGAAGTGCACCTTCAGCAATTGGCCGGTGATGCGGCTCTTGATGGAGACCGTGGACAGGGCCTCCACCCGCCCGATGGCCTTGATTGTCTCGGGAACGTCGCGCTGCTGCACCTGGCCCACGGTCACCGGCACCGGGGGGCGCTGGCGCTGGGCCTTCTTGTCGCCCGAGCAGGCGGGGGCCGCCAAGGCCAAGACGGCCAGCAGCAGGGCCCAGGCACGGCGCCGGGCCGGAGGTTGGGCGGAAGTGGAGGAACGTTGGCCGTGGCGGGGGTGTGCAAACATGGCGTGCCTGATCCTGCCCGGCGGGCAAAAAGGCCCGCTCAGGGCGCTTAAGTGTAATGGATTGGCCAAAGGCGCCCCACCGCGGGGCACCGCCCCGAAGTGTACCTCTGGCGAGGTCTATTGGGCAACCATGCAATGGGATTGGCCACCAGGGGACCGTCCGGCATTTGGGCCATGAAATCGCCTGGCTAGGCGGGGGCCGTTCCGCCTAGCCGCCGAAGATGGACTGCCAGACCATGACCAGGGATATGGCGCTGACCAGCACCACGGTGGTCCAGTTGAGGAAGTTGTTGACCGGGCCGTTGACCTTGTCGCCCATGACCCGGGGATCGTTTATCAGCTTGAGCATGAAAAAGAGGATGACCGGCAGCACCAGGCCGTTGAGCACCTGGGAAAGATACATGATGGTGATAAGAGGCATGCCCGGCAGCATCACCGTGACCGCCCCGCCCACTACCATCAGCGAGTAGAGGATGTAGAACTGGGGGGCCTCCTCGAACTTGCGGTCCACCGAGGCCTCCCAGCCGAAGGCCTCGCAGACCGTGTAGGCCGAGGACAGGGGCAGGATGGAGGCGGCGAACAGCGAGGCGTTCAAGAGACCGAAGGCGAACAGCGAGGCGGCGTAGCGGCCGGCCAGGGGCCTCAAGGCGATGGCCGCCTGCTCGGCGCTTTCGATCTTGATGCCGGCGGTGTTGATGGTGGCGGCGCACACCAGAATGATGAAGAAGGCCACCACGGAGACGGCGATGGAGCCCACGATGACGTCCCAGCGCACGATGTGGTAATCCTTGGCCGTCAGTCCCTTGTCCACCACCGAAGCCTGCAAGTAGAACTGCATCCAGGGGGCGATGGTGGTGCCCACCAGGCCCACCACCATGGTCAGGGCCTCGGAGCTCAAGTCCAGGCGGGGCCGCGCCAACTCGCCCCACACTTGGCCCCAGTCAGGCTGGGCCAGGAATCCCGAAATGATATAGGCCACATAGAAAAGGCAAGCCCACAGAAAGACCTTTTCCACGGCCTTGTAGGAGCTTTTGAGCACCAGGAGCCAGACCGCCACCGCCGCCAAGGGTACCGACCACAGGGGCGGCACCCCGAAAATGCCCATGGCGGCGGCCACGCCGGCGAACTCGGCCACGGTGTTGGCCAAGTTGGTCAGCACCAGGCCGATCATCAGGTAGAAGGTCGCAGCCGCGCCGAAGCGCTCGCGGATCAGGGAGGCCAGCCCCTTGCCGGTGACCGCGCCCATGCGGGCGCTCATCTCCTGCACCAGGATAAGGGCCACGGTGATGGGGATGAGAGTCCACAGCAGGTGCAGGCCGAAATCGGCCCCGGCCAGGGAATAGGTGGTTATGCCGCCGGCGTCGTTGTCCACATTGGAGGTGATGATGCCCGGCCCCACCACGGCCAGCACCAGGGCCAGGCGCTTCCAGTAGCCCTGGCGCGCCTCGGCGGGAGCGCCGTGGCTGGCGGTGTCGGACATGGGCTTGCTTCCTCTTGCATGTTGTGCCTACCTGCCTAGATGAGGCGCCACCGCCTCCAAGAGGGCCTTGAAGCGGATGACGCCGTGGATGCGCCCCTGCTTGTCCAACACCGGCAGGGCTCTGAAACCGTACTTGGCGAAAAGCTCGGCCACGTCGTCGGGGTCGGCCTCCAGGTCCACCGCCACCAGGCGGGTTACCATCAGGGAGTCCAGGCGGGCCGTGGGCGCGGCGGTCAAAAGCTCGCGCAGGCTCACCACGCCCAAGAGGTGCCCGTCCTGGTCTTCCACGTAGATGTAGTAGACCACGTCCAGGTCCGGGGTCTCCTCGCGCAGCACCTCCAGGGCATGGCCGGCCGTCTCCTGGGGGGGCAAACCCAGGAAATCCGAGGTCATCAGACCACCGGCGGTCTCCTTGTCGTGGTCCAGGAGACAACGCACCTGGGTGGCCTGCTCTTGCTCCATCTCTTGCAGCAGGGTTTCGGCCCGGTTCTTGTCCAGGCCCTGCAACACGTCGGCGGCCTCGTCGGCGCTCATCTCCTCCAGAATATCCGAGGCCTCCTCGTCGGGCAGGTCCTTGATGAGGGCCACCTGCACCTTGGGCTCGGCCTCCTCCAGGATGTCCGCCGCCAACTCGGTGCCCAACGCCTGGAAGACCCGCGCCCGCGTGGAGGGGTCCAGGTCCTCCAGGATGTCGGCCAGGTCGGCCGGGTGCAGGCGGGACAGGCGCGCCTGGGAAAGCTTGAGCTTCAGGATGTGCTCCGAGCCCACGGTCTGCACCAGGTGCCACTTGATGAGGTTGTCGCCCAACTGGTAGCTGAAGACCCAGCGCAGCACCGCCTCGGTGGCCTTTTGCAGGCCCACGCGGCGCATCAGGCCCCGGAGCCCCACGTCCACGCCGGTGAGCACCATGGCCCCCATGCGCGGCCTGAGTTGCAGGTCATTGACCCGCACCACCTTGGCCCCGGCGGTGTCCACGATCTGCTTGTCCAGGAGCTGATCCTTGAGCAGCATCTCGCCGGGGGACAAGGCCACCTCGGGCAAGGGCTGGTCCCCGCCATGGGCCACGATGAAGGCCTTCTCGGTGATGGCCAGCACCCGCGACCAGGGCAGGAAGGAGCGACTCCTGTTGGGGCCGGCCACCACCAGGCCGATGATGGGCGGCACCGCCAGGCGAGCGTCGGCCACCAGGTCCTCCACCCGTCCCAGGATACGCCCCGGCGGCTCCGCCAGCACCCGGCGGCCCAGCAACTCGCTGAGATAGTAGCTCTGGTCATGTTCTGGCAATACGGACGGCTTCATGGCCTCTCCCACCTGGCGTCGGGCCTATCATACCGCTTGCCGGCGCTCCCCACCAGTAACAATCAGGATACAGGAGGGTCGGCCAAGGGCTGGCGGTTGGCCGGAATGAATGCCCTTGCCCGGCCGCGCCGGGGCAAGTACATTGAATATACGGAGCCTCTCAAGGCCTATGAAGCCGGGCGGCCGCGCCCAAGGATCATCTACCACCCGAGGCCGGGGACATGGAGCGCGACCAGCCCAAGGAGGGCCAAGGCATGGATATCTGGCAGGTGTGGAACGACTCCCTGGCCCAAAAAATGAACCAGCAGGGCATAAACCTGGCCGCGCAGGCCGACTATCTGGCCCAGGCCGTGGAGCAGGCCCGCGGTCGCGACGACCGCCCCGCCCTGTGGGCGGCCCTCAACGCCCTGTGCAAGGTCAGCCTGGCCCAGAAGCTCCTGCCCCAGGCCCGCCAGCTGGCCGGCGAGGCCCTGTCCCTGGCCGAGGAACTGTGGGGTGGCGACTCCCCCGAGGCCGGCACGGTGATCAGCGACCTGATTTTCCTGGAGGCCCTGCAGGGCCATAAGGACCTCTCCCAGACCCTGGCCCAGCGCCTGCGCCAGATAATAGGCGGTTCGCTGGGTAGCGGGCTGGACCGGGCCTTCTCCTACAACCTCACCTCCCTGGCCACCTTCTACAGCCTGCAGGGCCAGGACCAGCTCACCGAGGACCTGCTGTGGGGCGTGGCCCGCCAGGCCGAGGAGTCCCCCCAGGCCGACCCAGACCTGCTGCTCTTTGTCTATGACAACCTGGGTAGCTTCTACCAGGCCAAGGACGATCCGGAAAAGGCCCGCCTGGCCCGGGAATGCGCCCTGAAGGTCATGAAGCGCGCCGGCTACCGCGCCGAGGAAGGCAAGGTCACCCGGCACTAAGCTGAACGGTCAAGGCCGTCCATGGCCTTGACCTCTATCGGCTGGGCAAAAACGTCGTTTTGCCCAGCCTCCCGGGCTAATACGCCCGGCGGGCCATCCTTGGCCTGGCAA
>JAKAGJ010000522.1 GCA_021815655.1 Deltaproteobacteria bacterium
GGTCAATGAGGGTGGGCGCCCAGGGCTGGTCGAAGCCGGTGACCTTGCTGGGGCGCATGGCGTGGCAGCCGTAGAGCACCGCTACGTTTAGGTGCTCGTAGGGGCGCACGATGCGCTGGCGCAGGGCCGGCAGGCCCAGGTCGTGGTAGAGCACGCTGAGCAGGTGCTTGGCCTGGCTTTTTTGAGGGTAGGGCAGGCCCTCCTTGGCCAACTCCCGCTCCACCTGGCGGCGGCGCTGGGGCTCCCGCTCCAGGGCGTACATGGCCCGCTTGAAGCTGCCAAAGCAGCACTTGCAGGGGGTGAGCAGGTCCAGGCCCTGGGACTCGGCCATGGCCAGGCCCCGGGCGGCGGCCAGCAGGGAGGATTGATAATAGAGGTGGCTCATGGGGTAGCCGCAGCAGCTGAACTCCATGTCCACCAGCTCGATGCCCAGTTCGGCCAGCACCCGGCGGCTGGCCAGGCCGTAGTGGGGCACGTAGTGGGGTATCTTGCAGCCGGGGAAAAAGGCGTAGCGCATGGTCATCCCTCCAGGTCCGCGGCCTTGGCGGCGGCCAGGTGGCGAAGCTCGTAGAGGATGTCGGCCACCCGCACTCCCTGGGGGCAGGCCTCCTGGCACAGGTAGCAGGTCAGGCAATTCCAGGTCATGCGGGCGCCCATGGCCTCTTCCTTCATCCCCAGGCCCAGGGAGTGCATGATCTGGTGGGGCATCAGGTCCAGCTCCTCCATGGGGCGCGGGAACATGCGCACCACCGGGCAGGCGTTGCTGCAGGTCATGCACTTGTAGCAGCTGGAGAAGGTGCCGGCCAGGGCCGAACCCTTGAGGTCATTCTGGATGGACTGATCGCCCAGGCGCACCAAGGGCAGCTGGCGGCTGGGCTGGGCTGCCCGGCCCATGGCCTGGCCCACGGCCTGGTAGGTGGCGGGAAGGCCCTGGCTGGCCAGGTCGTCCTTCAGGGCCTGCCACAGGTCTTGCAGGTTGATGCCCGCCGGGCAGAGATTGGTGCAGCGCAGGCAACTGGTGCAGATGTAGGCCCCCTGGCGGATGCTCCGCAGCTCGGCGGGGCTGGGCGCCCCCCGGCGGGCCCCGGATAGGCGCATCAGGGAGGCCAGCTTTTCGCCGGGCAGGATGTTCTGGTTGGGCACTTCATTAAGGGCCACGCCCACCGAGCAGTGCACCGAGCAGGTGCTGCAATGCATGCAGGCGTCCAGTTCCAGGGCGCGCAGGGTGGCCAGGCTGGCCGGGGACATTTTGGGGCGGTCCACCGCCGGCCGCACCATCAGCAACAGCGGCGTGGTGAACAGATGCAGGAACTTGGTGAAGGGCAGGATGGCCAGCCCCAGCAGGCAGGCCAGCACGTGCACATACCACAGGGCCTGCTCGGCGCCGGCCAGGCTGACCGCCGCCGGTCTGAGCGCCTTGCCCAGGCCATAGGAGAGGAAGGCCCACTGGGCCGGGGCATGGCAGTCGGCGCAGGTTTCCTCGTGCAGCTTGCGGCCGCGCTCCAGGGCCGCGGCGTCGCCCTGTCCCCGGCCCGCCGGGAAGACCACGCCGTACTCCTGGGCCCAGAAGGTCTCCAGGTCGGCGATCTCCTGGGGCTGGCCGCTGCCGGGGGTGTAATCCTGGACCATGCGCTCAAAGCTCTGGTGAGAGGTGATCTTGAGCCCCTCCAGGCCGAAGCCCGAGAAGATGACAAGGCCCAACAGCACCAGGGCCAGGCGGTCCAGGCCACGGGTGGTGAGCTTCATCCCCGGGATGGTGACGCGGCGGTAGATGGCCAGGCCCACGCCCGCCAGCACCAGCAGGCCAAAAAGGTCGCGCAGAAAGAGATAGGGGTTGAGGGTGGGGTAGTAATCGGGCCAGATGGCTTTGGTCAACACGCCACCCAGGGCGTGCATCAAGAGCAGCCCCATGAACCCCACGAATATGCTGATGTGGGTCAGCCAGGCCAGGCGGCTGTGCCGCCAGACCCGGCGCTGGCCCAGGCCGTCCAGAACCAGCCCTCCCAGCATGGCGCCCAGACGGCGGCTGAAGAACGCCCGCCCCAGGCCGCCCAGGGCGGCAACGGCCCGCTGCCCGGCCCCCAAGCCCTGGGCCTGGGGGCCAATGGCCACGTGCAGCCATTGCCAGATTTTATAGGCCAGGCCCAGTGCGCAGGCCCCCAACGCCAACAAAACGCCAACTGTGAGAAACATAATGGCCTCTCCGGAATTAGCCGCCGCCCGGGTAGGTATTAAAGCATTATGGTACTAAAATACCATCTAGAATTCCCATGGGCAACATATACTATCGCACCCTGAGTCACCATGGGGCAAGGCCCGGGGGCCAGCCCTGCCAGGCCGGGGGCACCGGCCTCTGGCGGCTCGGGGTGCCTAAGGTTCTAGCGAGAGTATCCGGGTAGGGTTATAGTGCTGCAGGAGCCTGCGTTCTGGCAGGATCGGTTCTGCACGCAGGGGCTGGCCGTGGCGGCTGGCGCCGCACTGTCGGCGCCCATGACGCTGGCGCAGGAACTCAACACGCGGGTCAGTTCCTCGCCCGCGCAGGCCGGGCAACGGATCTCGCAGGCTTGGTCGCCGCCCAGGGCCAGGTGCTCGAAGATGTGCTGGCATTTTTCACAACGGAACTCGTAGATGGGCATTGATCCTCTCCCCTGTGCCTGTACGAACCCAAAAAACGGGTCGGGCGCTGTTGTGCAATATTAACGCCGGTGCGAGCTTCTGACAAGAGCACGCTGGGTACTTGCACAAGCCAGCCGCCCGCGTTGTCCGGCCCCGCCATATAGGGAGCAAAAAGCCATGGAATGGACCCTGGCCACCTTCAACGTCAACGGCCTGCGGGCGCGCCTGGACCTGCTTTTGTCCTGGCTGGCCCAGGCCGCCCCCGACGTGCTGTGCCTTCAGGAAATCAAGTGCGAGGACAAGAGCTTTCCCCAAGAGGCCTTGGCCGAGGCCGGCTACCAGGCGGCCTGGTGGGGGCAGAAGTCCTACAACGGCGTGGCCATCCTGAGCCGGCGG
>JAKAGJ010000523.1 GCA_021815655.1 Deltaproteobacteria bacterium
CGCAAGCTGGCCGAGATGGAATACCTGGCCAGCGAGCGCAAGATCAAGGCCATGAGCCAGGCCGTGGACGACGCCCTGATCATGATGGACGGCCAGGGCAGGGTGCTCTTCTGGAACCCAGCGGCGGAAAGAGTCTTTGGTTATTCGGCCGAGGAGGCCATGGGCATGGATTTTCACGCCTTGGCCACCCCGGATGTCTACCGGGAAAAGGCGAAACAGGGCCTGGCTGCCTTCGCCAGGAACGGCCAGGGCCCGGTGCTGGGCACCACCACCGAGATCGAGGGCCTGGACAGGCATGGGCGCGTATTCCCGGTGGAGGTGACCCTCTCCTCCTTCCAGATGGACGAGGAGTGGTTCGCGGTGGGCACGGTGCGCGACATCAGCGCGCGCAAGCTGACCGAGGAGGCCATCAGGGAGTCCGAGCGCCGTCTTGCCGACATCATAGACTTCCTGCCCGACCCCACCCTGGTGGTGGACAACGAGGGCAGGGTGGTCTCCTGGAACCGCTCCATGGAAAGGCTCACCGGCGTGAAGAAGGCGGACATCCTGGGCAAGGGCGACCATGAATACTCCCTGCCCTTCTATGGCAAGCGCCGCCCCATCCTGGTGGACTTGGTAAAGTCCTGGAACGACGAGTTGGCGCGGGAATACCTAAGCATCGAGTGGGACGGTGAATGCCTGATCTCCGAGTCCCACCATGCCCACCTGGGCGACGGAGGGGTGTACCTTTCCGGCATGGCCGCCGTGCTCTATGACGCCAGCGGCAAGAAGACAGGGGCCATCGAAACCCTGCGGGACATCACCGAGCGCAAGAAGGCCGAGGCCTTGATGGTGGAGAAGGAGGTAGCCGAGGAGGCGGCGGCCCGCGCCGAGCGGGCCAGGCAGGAGGCCGAGGCCGCCCGGGCCCAGATAGAGCAATACAAGGGGCGCTTGGAGATGCTGGTGGCCGAGCGCACCGAGGAGTTGCAAGCCAGCGAGGAGCGCAGCCGGCTCCTGCTCCACTCGGTGGGCGAGGGCATCTTCGGCGTGAATGCCCAGGGGGTCTTGACCTTCATCAACCCGGCGGCCCTGAAGATGCTGGGCTTCAGCGAGGACGAGTTGATGGGCCAGCCGGTGCACGCCAGCATCCATCACTCCCGGACCGATGGCAGCGCCTATCCCGAGGATGGGTGCCCCATGCGCGCATCCTTCGCCGGCGGCGCGGCCCAACACGTGGAGGACGAGGTGCTCTGGCGCAAGGACGGCCAGCCCTTCCCGGTGGAATACTCCAGCACCCCCATCAGACAGGACGGCCGGGTGATGGGGGCGGTTATCACCTTCCGCGACATCAGCGAACGCCGGCGGGCCGAGGATGAGATGCGCCAATACGTGGATGACCTGGAGCGCTTCAACCGCCTCACCCTGGGGCGCGAGGAGCGCATGATCGAGCTGAAGGAGGAGATCAACGGCCTGCTGGACAAGATGGGCCAGGAACGGAAATACAGGATCGCCGACCAGACTGGGCCGCAATAGCCCGAAAGGAAGAGGGCCATGTTCAAGGAAGAGAGGGACGAGCTCAGATTCGAATGGAGCATGCTGGGCAACATCGCCGAGGGGCGGCCCAACCTGGGCAGCACCATGAACGTGGCAGTCTACAGATTGATGCAGTTCACCCTGCGCGATGTGCTCATAAAAGAGCTGGGCACCAAGGTGGCCAACCGCGTCTACTACCTGGCCGGCCAGTCCGCCGGCCGCCAGTTCTTCCAGAACCTGGTCACCCAGCGCTCGGACTTCAACGACTTCATCGTGGAGATCCAAAGGCTCCTGGCCGACCTTAACATCGGCATCCTGCGCGTGGAAAAGGCGGACCTGGAGAAGATGGAATTCGTCCTGACCGTGGCCGAGGACCTGGACTGCTCGGGCCTGCCCATGAGCGACGAGAGCATCTGCACCTATGACGAGGGGTTTATCAACGGCCTGTTCCTGGAGTTCACCGGCCGTGATTTCGACGTCAAGGAAGTGGACTGCTGGTGCACCGGCGACCGGGTCTGCCGGTTCGAGGTCAAACCAAAGGCGTGATCCAGATGATTGAGGTCAAAGAGGAGATCATCGACAAGATCAGCGAGGTCTTTTACCTGCTCCTGCGGGGCAAGATTCCCGCGCCCATCGCGCTGCCCGGAGACCATCCCGCCGACGAGCTAAGGCAGGCGGTGGACTACATCAACAAGTTCCTGGCGGAGTACGAGGGCATAGCCAGGCTGGTGCAGGCCCTGTCCAAGGGCGACATCGAGCACCAGGCCCCCCGTGGCGGCAGCGCCCTGATGGGCTCCCTGAAGAACCTGCAGGGCAGCCTGCGCCACCTGACCTGGACCACCCAGCAGATCGCCAAGGGCGACTTCAGCCACCAGGTCAGCTTCATGGGCGACTTCTCCGAGGCTTTCAACAGCATGGCCAGCCAGTTGCAGAAATACTTCGCCGAGCGCGAGGAGGCGGCCAGGGCCATGGAGGCCAAGGTGGCCGACCTGGCCAAGGCTCGACGGGCCATGTTGAACATCATGGAGGACTTGGATGAGGCCAAGAAGGCCGCGGAGGCGGCCACCCAGGCCAAGAGCGACTTCCTGGCCAACATGAGCCACGAGATTCGCACGCCCATGAACGCCATCATCGGCATGAGCCATCTGGCGTTGAAAACCGACCTGAACCCCAAGCAGCGCGACTACCTGGTCAAGATACAGTCCAGTTCCAAGGCCCTCCTGGGCATCATCAACGACATACTGGACTTCTCCAAGATCGAGGCCGGCAAGCTGGCCATGGAGTCCATCGACTTCGACCTGGACAAGGTGCTGCAATCGGTGGCCGTGCTGGTGGGCGCCAAGGTCCAGGAAAAGGGGCTGGACTTTCTCTTCGACGTGGAACGCCAGGTGCCCAGCGAGCTTACCGGCGACCCCCTGCGCCTGGGCCAGGTGCTGACCAATCTCACCAACAACGCGGTCAAGTTCACCGAGAAGGGCGGGATCGTCATCTCCGTGCG
>JAKAGJ010000524.1 GCA_021815655.1 Deltaproteobacteria bacterium
GGGAGCCAGTCAAGGGGGCCAGCGCGCCTGGGCAGTATGGGGAGGTGCTTGTGCTGGAGTGGATTGATCGGCTAGTTTGAGTTACGTTGCAGACCGGCGATGTGGCCGCCTGAAGCGCCAGCGCGCCTGGTAAGGGCGCTGCACGGCGAAACAGAAATATTATCTATAAAAACAGATGGTAATCTGTAAAACACCACGTTGGCTATGCAGCGGCCGAAGCGGGCCATGAACGGCCCGTCAAATTGCGCGCCTTTTTAGGCGAGCAATTTGGGAGGCTAGGCAAAACCGCGTTTTTGCCTAGCCGATGCTGCACGGGGTAGGACGCCCCGTGCAGCACTCTCATGATGAGATTGCCGGCGGCATCGAGACACGACCCACCTGGGCCGGGCCGCGGGCCCTGGCCTGAAAAGCCCGGCCCAGGAGCAAGGCCGATGATGTCAACCCGTCCCCCGGTGGAGATACCGCGCCAGTCTCTCACCTATCCCCTGCGCCAGGCCGCCCGGCGCTGGCCGGACAAGACCGCCCTGATCGAGCCCGAGGCCGGTCACCGCGCCTGGACCTTCGGCGAGTTGGAGCATGGCTCGGCCTGCCTGGCCGCGGCCCTGGTCCAGGCTGGCGTGTCCGCCGGGCAGCGGGTGGCCCTGTGCCTGAAAAACAGCGCCGCCTACGTGCTGGGGTTCTACGGCATCCTCAAGGCCGGGGCGGTGGTGGTGCCCCTGAGCAGCCATTACGGCCCCCACGAGCTGGCCCATGCCCTGGACTTGAGCCAGGCGGTGGGGATGCTGGCCGAGGAGAGCATCTGGCGGCTGCCGGGTAAGTGGGGCACGGGCCTGGGCCTGCGGGTGACGCTGGGCGGCCCGGCCCCGGATGGCCTCCGGTCCCTGGAGGAGATGCTGGCCCACCCGCCCGGCCCCGACCTCTCCCTGGAGCTGGACCCGGCCGCCAGCCTGGCGGTGCTGCCCTTCAGCAGCGGCACAACGGGGCTGCCCAAGGCGGTGATGCTCAGCCACTTTAACCTCCTGGGCAACCTGCGCCAGAACGTGGCCGCCCGCCAGCTGGGTCCCGAAGACGTCATGCTCAACCAGTTGCCGTTTTTTCACATCTACGGCATGACCGCCCTCATGGGCGCCGCCATCCAGGTGGGGGCCTTGCAGGTGGTAATCAGCCGCTTCCAGCCCGTGGAGGGCTTTCTGGACCTCATGGCCCGCTACCGCCCCACGGTGCTTTTGACCGTGCCGCTGGTGGTGCAGGAGCTTTGCCGGCAGCCGCGCCTGAAGGATCTGGACCACGGCCGGCTGCGCTACGTCAACACCAGCGCCGCGCCCCTGGCGCGAGAGCTGCAAGAGCGCTTCAAACGTCTGACGGGGGTGCCGGTGACCCAGGGTTACGGCCTGACCGAATCCTCGCCCACCACCCACGTCAACCCCCAGGAGCGCATCAAGGTGGGCTCCATCGGCACGCCGGTGGCCCTGACCGAGCAACGCATCATCGATCCCACCACCCTGGAGGAGTTGCCCGTGGGCCAGGTGGGCGAGTTGTGGATACGTGGTCCCCAGGTGATGGGCGGTTATTTCCGGGACCCCCAGGCCAGCGCCGCCGCGCTGGTGGATGGCTGGCTGCGCACCGGCGACCTGGCCCGCCAGGACGAGGAGGGCTATGTCTTCATCGTGGACCGCCTCAAGGAACTCATAAAGACCAAGGGGTTCCAGGTGGCGCCCGCCGAACTGGAACAGGCCCTGCTGGCCCACCCCGACATCCTGGACGCGGCGGTGGTGGGCCTGCCCCACCCCGACCTGGGCGAGGCCCCCGTGGCCTTCGTGGTGCGGCGGCCCGGCGGCGCCCTTGGCCAAGAGGAGGTCATCGCCTTCGCGGCCCAGGGGCTGGCGCGCTATAAACGGCTCAGCCAGGTGTTTTTTTGCCAGGCCATCCCCCGCAGCGCCTCGGGCAAGATACTGCGCCGGGTGCTCAAGCAAGAACACCAGGCCGCCATGTTGGCCAACCCTTGAGGGCCTGCAATGGAGGCTGCTGGGCAGGCCCCCAAAAGAGGCGGCCGCCCGCGCCGGCCAGGCCAGGCGCATGTTGGACAGCGCAAGCCTCTTTTGGGTGGTAATTCCAATAAGAATTTAATTTAACTATCGTTACCCTGGCGGGGCCGGGGCCGGCTTGACCGGTCCAACCCGACGGGCTACTATTCCCCTAGCTGAGAGATATCGTTTGCCGTTGCGATTTTGAGGTAGGAAACACCTCCGGCGGCAACCATGGGCACTTGCTGACGTTACCCTCCGTAGGATAGGCATGACCACCCTGGTGGATATCCGGACCCTGGTCCTGGCCTCGGGTATCATCGCGGTGGTACTGTGCGTCTACATGTATCATGTGCAGTTGACCCGCAAGACCTACCCCGGCTTCAGCCTTTGGACCAAGGGCAGCCTGGCCGCGGGGGTGGGCCTGATCCTGATCGCCTTGCGCGGGGTGGTGCCGGACCTGCTCTCCATTGTTTTATCCGGCGCGCTGATTTTTTATTATCCGCTGATGATTTACCGGGGACTGGCCGCCTTTGTCGGTAAACGCCCTGGCTTCTGGCCTGACGTCATCATCTTGATCGTCTATACGCTGGTCACCAGTTGGTTCACCTATGGCCAGACCAACGTCGCCATGCGCATCGCCGTTATATCACTTATTTTATGCTATTATTGCCTGCGCTCGGCCCTCTTGGCCGCCGGGCCGGTGGCCACCCTGCTGGGCTCGCGCAATTGGATGCTGATCGCCGCCCTGGCCAGTTTGGCGGCCCTGTTTCTGGTGCGCGGCCTGGCCAACCTCCTGGGCCTGTCCCACCCGACTAATTTCATGGCCAACAACAACTTGCAGGCCGTCACCTTCATGTTCTCCTTCGCCGGCCAGATTTTCAGCGTCACCGGCCTGGTCTCCCTAAACATGCAGCGGCTGGAGCAGGACCTGAACCTGGCCCAACGCGAGGTCAACCTGCTCAGCGGCCTGCTGCCCATCTGC
>JAKAGJ010000525.1 GCA_021815655.1 Deltaproteobacteria bacterium
GCCATCGTGGTGGTGGAGGCGGTGGAGCGCCACATCGAGGAGGGCCTGGCGCCCAAGGCGGCGGCTCTCAAGGCCATGGAGGAGGTGGCCGGCCCGGTGGCGGCCATCGGCCTGGTGCTGGCGGCGGTGTTTCTGCCCACGGTCTTCATCCCTGGCATCACCGGCCGGCTCTACCAGCAGTTCGCGGTGACCATCGCCATTTCGGTGCTCTTGTCGGCCTTCAACGCCCTGAGCTTAAGCCCGGCCCTGTGCGGGCTCTTGCTGCGCCCCCGGCGGGCCGCGCGGGGGCCGCTGGGCGCCTTCTACGCCTGGTTCAACCGCGTCTTCGCCCGCGCCACCGAGGGCTACGTGGCCTGGTCGCGGGTGGTGATCCGCAAGGCTGTCCTGGGCCTGCTCTTTTTGGCCTTGGCCACCGTGGCCGTGGTCTGGCTGGGCCGCGCCATCCCCGGCGGTTTTCTGCCCGAGGAGGACCAGGGCTATGTCTATGCCGGCATCCAGTTGCCCGAGGCCTCCTCCCTGCAACGCACGGCCCAGGCCGCGGCCCCCCTGGAGAAGATCATCCTGGCCACCCCGGGGGTGCAGTACTGCACCTCGGTGGTGGGCTTCAACCTGCTCAGCCAGGTGCGCAACACCTACAGCGCCTTTTTCTTCATACGCCTGAAACCCTGGGACGAGCGCCGGCGCCCCGAGGAGAAGGCCGCGGCCATCATCGCCCACTTGAACCGCGAGATGAGCCGCGTGCCCCAGGGCGTGGCCTTCGCCTTCGCCCCGCCGGCCATCCAGGGCGTGGGCACAGCCGGCGGCGTCACCTTCATCCTGCAGGACCGGGTGGGCAAGGACGTGGACTTTCTGGCCGACAACACCAGCAAGTTCGTGGCCGCCGCCGCCAAGCGGCCGGAGCTGGCCCGGGTGAGCACCACCCAGTTGCCCCGGGTGCCCCAGTACTTCGTCAAGGTGGACCGGGCCAAGGCCCTGAGCCAGGGCGTGGACTTGGCCCAGGTCTACGGCACGCTCCAGGTCTTCATGGGCGGGCAGTTCATAAACTACTTCAACCGCTTCGGCCGGCAATGGCAGGTGTATCTCCAGGCCGAGGACGTCTACCGCGGAGACGTGGCACAGCTGGATCAGTTCTACGTGCGCAACGCCCGCGGCAATCCGGTCCCCCTGGCCACCCTGGCCACGGCCGAGAAGCGCACCGGCCCCGAGTTCACCATGCGCTACAATCTATTCCGCTCGGCGCAGATCAACGCCACCGCCGCGCCGGGCTACAGCTCGGCCCAGGCCATGGAGGCCCTGGAGGAGGTCTTCCACCAGACCATGCCGCCGGAGATGGGCTTCGACTATTTCGGCATCTCCTTCCAGGAGCGCCAGGCCCAAAAGGGCGTGCCGCCGGCGGCCATCTTCGGCCTGTCCCTTCTGTTTGTCTTTCTGATCCTGGCCGCCCTGTACGAGAGCTGGTCCTTGCCCTTCAGCGTGCTCCTGGGCACGCCCATCGCGGTGCTGGGGGCCTTGGCCGGCCTGTGGCTCAGGGGCATGCAGCTCAACATCTACGCCCAGATCGGCCTGATCGTGCTCATCGGCCTGGCCGCCAAGAACGCCATCCTCATCGTGGAGTTCGCCAAGGTGGAGTATGAGAAGGGCCGGGAACTCACGGAGGCGGCCCTGGCCGGGGCCCGCCTGCGCCTGCGCCCCATCCTCATGACCTCCTTCGCCTTCATCCTGGGCTGCGTGCCCCTGGCCCTGGCCAGCGGCTCCGGGGCGGTGTCGCGGCAGGTGATGGGCACCGATGTCATCGGCGGCATGCTGGCCGCCACCTGCCTGGCCATTTTCCTCATCCCCATGATGTTCTGCATCATAGAGAGAATCAGCCGCCGCAAGGGCGCCAAGCCCGCGCCCGAGCCCCAGGAGCGGGACCATGCCTAGGTTGTGCCTGCTGTGCCTGCTGGCCCTTTTTTGCGCGGGCTGCCTGCTGGGACCGGACTACCAGCGGCCGGCGGTGGAGACGCCGGCCAATTGGCGCGGCGCCGAGCAGACGGCCGTGGAGGCCACTGACACCGCCTGGTGGGAGCAGTTCGGCTCTGCCCGGCTGAACCAGTTGGTGCTGACGGCCCTGCGGGGCAACACCGACCTGATGCTGGCCGCCGCGCGCATCGAGGAACTGGCCGGGGGCTATGAGGTGCGGCGGGCGGGGCTCTGGCCCCAGGCCGGCCTGGCCGCCAGCGTGGCCAACCAGCGCTCCACCGAGCGGGGGGCCAACCCCTTGCCGGGCAACGTCGGGGTCCAGAACCCGGCCACCCTGCACAACTTTGGCCCCACCGCCGCCTGGGAGCTGGACCTGTGGGGCCGCCTGCGGCGCACCCGCGAGGCGGCCTGGGCCGATCTCTTGGCCGGCCAGGAGAACCGCCGGGCGGTGGTCATGTCCCTGGTGGCCTCGGTGGCCGGGGCCTACGTCAACCTGCGCAGCCTGGACAAGCAGCTGGCCATCGCCCGCGAAACCGTGGAATCGCGCAAAAACTCCCTGCGCATCTTCACTCTGCGCTTCAAGGCGGGCCTGATCTCCGACCTTCAACTCTATCAGGTGCGGTCGGAGTATGAGCAGGCCATGACCACCATCCCCCAGTTGGAGAGGGCCATCATCCAGCAGGAAAACGCCCTGGCCCTGCTCCTGGGCCAAAACCCCGGCCCCATCGCCCGAGGCAAGGCGCTGGACCATCTGACCCTGCCGGCGGTGCCGGCGGGGCTGCCCTCGGATCTCCTTACCCGGCGGCCGGACATCCAGAGGGCCGAGCAGAACCTGGTGGCGGCCAACGCCCGCCTGGGGGCGGCCCGGGCGCAGTTCTTTCCCTCCATCTCCCTGACCGGCATCTATGGCTGGTCCAGTACCGACCTGGGCAACTTCATCGCGGGTCCGGCCACGGTCTGGAACCTGGCCGGCTCCCTGACCGCGCCCATCTTCACCGCCGGGGCCCTGGAGGGGCAGGAAAAGGTGGTGGCCGCCCAGAGGGAG
>JAKAGJ010000526.1 GCA_021815655.1 Deltaproteobacteria bacterium
CCCCGCCCCGCCGGGCCTCAAGCACGGAGCTTTTGCGGCGGCAAAAAGCCGGCCGGCGCCGGGCGGCCTTGACAGCCCCGGCGGCAGGGGCCAAAGTTAGGCCTAGCCGGGCCGGAGCGCGGCCCCGCCAGTCCGCCAACCCAGGAGCCCCCCCATGGAAGAACTCAATCCCTCCCTCCGTTTGCTGATGGGCCCCGGACCCAGCAATGTCTCCTACCGGGTGCTGCGGGCCATGTCCACGCCCCTCTTGGGCCACTTGGACCCCCAGTTCATGGCCATCATGGACGAGGTCTGCCAGATGCTGCGCGAGCTGTTCCAGACCCAAAACCGCATGACTTTCCCGGTCAGCGGCACCGGCAGCGCCGGACTGGAGGCGGCCCTGGTCAACCTCCTGGAGCCCGGCGACACGGCGGTGGTCTGCGTGCATGGCGTCTTTGGCCAGCGCCTGAGCGAGGTGGCCCGCAGGGCCGGGGCCAGCGTGGTCAACGTGGAGGCGCCCTGGGGCCAGCCCATCGACGTGCAGGAGCTGATCGAAACCCTGAAAAAGCACCCCCAGGCCAAGCTCTGCGCCATCGTGCAGGCCGAGACCTCAACCGGGGTGTTGCAGCCCCTTAAGGAGCTGGGGGCCTTCATGCGCGGCGGAGAAACCCTGCTGGTGGTGGACGCCGTCACCAGCCTGGGCGGGGTGCCGGTGGAGGTGGACGCCTGGGGTATCGACGTCTGCTACAGCGGCACCCAGAAATGCTTAAGCGTGCCGCCGGGGCTGGCGCCCATCACCTTCAGCCCCAAGGCCCTGGAGGCGGTGAACCGCCGCCGGACCAAAGTGCAAAGTTGGTATCTGGACGTCACCCTGCTGCAAAAATACTGGGGCAGCGAGCGAGTCTACCACCACACCGCGCCCATCAGCATGATCTATGCCCTGCGCGAGGGGCTGCGCATCATCCACGAGGAGGGGCTGGAGGCCCGCTTCGCCCGCCACCGGCAGCTTAGCGAGCGCCTGGCCCAGGGCCTGGCCGGGCTGGGCTTTGGCTTCTTCGCCCAGGAGGGCCACCGCCTGCCGCCCCTGACCTCGGTGTACCCGCCCCGCGAGGACCTGGTGGAGCCCCTGCGCAAGAAGCTGCTCTCGGAGCACGGCATCGAGGTGGGCGGCGGCCTGGGGGCCTATGCCGGCAAGATCTGGCGCATCGGCCTGATGGGCGAGACCTGCCAGCCCCAGAACGTGGCCATTCTGCTGGACGCCCTGGGGCGCGAGCTGTAGCCGCCGGCTGGGACCGGCCAGGAGGAGCCGATGAACAAGGCGCTCAGGGGCGTGCTGCCGCCGGTGGCCACGCCTTTCAAGGACGAGGAAGTTGACCTTCAGGCCCTGGCGGCCAACCTGCGGGCCTGGAACCCCGGAGGGCTCAGCGGCTATCTCATTCTGGGCTCCAACGGCGAGACCTGCTACCTTAACGAGCGCGAGAAGGACGAGGTCCTGGCCGCGGCCAGAGAGGCCATGGCCAGCGACAAGCTCTTCATGGCTGGCACCGGCTGCGAGTCCACCCGTGAAACCATCCGCCTCACCCGCCGGGCCGCCGAACTGGGCGCCGACTGCGCCCTGGTGCTCACGCCGGCCTACTACAAGGGCCAGATGACCAGCGAGGCCCTGGAGAGCCACTACCAGAAGGTGGCCGAGGCCTCGCCCATGCCCATCCTGCTCTACAACGTGCCCCAGTTCACGGGCATCAACCTGGCCCCCGGCCTGGTGGCCCGCCTGGCCCAGCACCAGAACATCGCCGGCATCAAGGACTCCAGCGGCAATATCGCCCAGCTCACCGAGATAATCCGCCTGTGCGGGCCGGAGTTCGCCGTCTTCGTGGGCTCGGCGCCGGTGTTCTATCCTGCCCTGTGCGTGGGCGCCGCGGGCGGCATTCTGGCCGTGGCCAACGTGGTGCCCGAGCTGTGCGTGGATATCCAGCGGCGCCAACAGCGGGGCGACCACGCCGGAGCCCTGGCCCTGCAACAGGACCTCAATCCCCTGGCCAACCTGGTCACCAGCGGGTTGGGGGTGGGTGGACTGAAGATGGCCATGACCCAGCGGGGTTTCCGGGGGGGCCAGGTGCGCTCGCCTCTGGTCATGCCCCAGCAAGCCGCTGGGCAGGTGGCCGAGGAGTTGGCCAAGCTCCAGCCCTGGCTGGAACAGGCCGCCCACTAGCTCGGCGGTCCCCTTCGCAAAAACAACCGCGCCCCGGAGTATCTCCGGGGCGCGCCTTTTGGGGCGGGCGGCGGCGCTAGCCGGCCTGCACGCTTAAGCCCGCCAGCACCGGCTGGTCGTCGACGTTGAAGGCCATCTGCTCCTTGGTGGAAGCCAGGAACTGGCCCAGGGTGCCCTGGGCGCAGCGGTTGGCCTGGGGCAGACCCATGGTCCAGGAGCCCTGGGGGTCCACGGCGGTGAGCACCCCGCCGGCCACCATGTTTATCATCTCCCTGAAGGCGTCCAGTATCTGCTCGCTGTCCAGGTCGCCCGGCTCCTGGGCCAGGATGTTGGCCGCCAGATCCCGGGAAACCTGGGGGGGGCACCACACCCACAGCCCGATTTTTATCTGCTGGCGGCTCACCACCACCATGCCCTGGTACCAGCCATCGGCCTTCTGAGGGCCCAGCTCGCCCAGCAGCTCGGGGTCCCATTCGGGGACCATGAAAAACATGGTCGAGAAGACGTCAGAAATCGAGGCCCTCAGGGCCTTGCTCCAGTTGTTCTCCATCGGGCTCCCCCACAAGCAGGCTTAATATTTTGCGCAATCCCTCGGGGTGAAAAGGCTTGGAGACATAGCCCCGGGCGCCCAGGCCCAGGGCCTCCTTGAGCCGGTCCTTGCGGCCCTCGGTGGTGACCAGGATGAAGCAGGGCGGCACGTGGCCTTCCTTCTGCAAGGTGCGCAGTAGCTCCAGGCCGTCCATCTCCGGCATATGCAGGTCGCTCAAGACCACGTCCACCTGGTGTTCGTGCAGGATGGCCAGGGCCTCCACCCCG
>JAKAGJ010000527.1 GCA_021815655.1 Deltaproteobacteria bacterium
GGCTCGTAGGTGATGAGATCCAGGTTGCCCATCACCTCGGCCAGGGGGCCTTTCATGTCATGGACCACCATGTTGGTCAGGTCGTGGCGCAGGGTGTCCAGTCTGAGCAACTCCTCGTTGGCCTGGGCCAGACGTTCCTTCTCGGCCCTTAGCTGCTCCTGGGCCAGCAGGAGGTCGCGGGTGCGCTCGGCGACCTTCTCCTCCAGGGATTGGCTGTACTCGCGCACGGTCTGCTCCATGCGCTTGAACTCGGTTACGTCCTGCACCTGCATGATGAGCAGCGTGATATTGGACTCCGGCCCCAGCACCGGGGTCACCGTCACCTCGTAGTACAGCCTCCCTTCCTGGGCGGTGGTTTCCACCAACCGGGCCTGGGGCCGGCCCGTGACCGCCACCTCGCGAATCTGATCCAGGAAATCCCGCCGCGCCGTGGGCGGGAAGTTGCCCCGTTGCAGAACCTCCTCAAGCTTGAGCCCCACCAGCTCCCGGGGGTGCTGGCTGGCCAGGAGGGCCAGGGCCAGGTTCAGCGACTCCACCTTCAGGTCTGGAGTAACGGAGCAGACCGGGTCGGCGATGGCGTCGAAGGCGGCCTTGAGTTTGTTGCGGCTGGTCTGGATGATCTCCCAGAGCTGGCCGCAGTCGCTGGTGGGGTCCCGGCTCATGCCTTGCCCAGGCGCTCCAAGAGCTCGCGGGCCTCCTGGAAATCGGGGCGTAGCCGCAAGGCCTCCCCCAGGGTCTGCCTGGCCTGCTCGAACTGCCCGGCCTCGGCCTGGGCCACGGCCAGGTTGTAGTGCAGGTTCTCGTCGTCGGGCTTGACCAAGAGGGCGCGCTGGTACTCGCGAATGGCCTCGGGATAGCGCTTCTGCCGGCGGTAGGCGATGCCCAGGCGGTTGTAGATGTGCACCTTGGCCGGGTCCAGGCGCACGGCGCGGTTGAAGGCCCGGGCCGCGTCGTCGTTTAAGCCGGCCGAGAGCAGGGCCTCGCCCATCTCCTCGGCCAGGGAGGCGTCATCGCGAGCGTTCTCGCTGGCCATCTTCAGGGCGGCCAACCCCTTGGCCGTGTCCCCCTGCTCCAGGAGCAGGCGTCCCACGTCCAACTGGCGGCGGGCGTTGCGCGGGCTGATGGCCGCCGCCACCTGCATGTGCTTGGCGGCGGCCTCGGCCTCGCCCCGGCGGCGGTGCAGGGCGCCCAGGCGGTCGTGGCCGCGCACATAGCGTTTGGCCAGGGTCACGGCCTGCTGGTATTGCTGCAGGGCCTCTTCCTCGCGCCCCAGGGCTTCCAGGGCCTCGCCGGAAGCCACCAGGGCCCGGGGGCTCTGGGGGGCCAGATCCAGGGCGCTGCTGAACTCACCCAGGGCCTTTTCCGCCTGGCCCTGGGCCATCAACTCGGCGCCCTGGCGCAGGTGGATGTCCACCGGCTGGGGGTTGCGCCGCTTCTCCAGGATGGCCTCCACCTTGTCCACCAGGGTCTTGGCCTGAAAGGGCTTTATGATGTAGCCGTCCACGCCCTCCTCGATGGCTTCGGCCACGATATCCTCGGCCACCTCGGCGGTGACCATGAGGAAGGGCACGTCCTTCAGGCGCTTGTCGGCGCGCACCCGGCGCATGAAGCCCAGGCCGTTCAAGTTGGGCATGTTCCAGTCGCAGATGATGAAGCCCACGTCCTCGGCGCTGGCCTTTTCCCAGGCCTTTTCACCGTCGGGGGCGTCAATGACCTTGTTGTAACCGAAGGTGCGAAGAAAGTTCTGCACCATGCGCCTGACGTTGAACTGGTCGTCCACCACCAGAAACAACAGCGATTTGCTTTCGCTTGGGGGCAAGGCTTTCTCCTTTGGCTCCCCACCCGCCCGCGCGGGTTCAGGGCAGCAGCGAGCGGACCATGGCCATCAGATCGGCGGGCTTTACCGGCTTGGTGACATAGAGATCGGCCCCCCGCCGCAGCCCGGCCCGATGGTCCTGGGGGGCCGCCTCGGTGCTGAGCACGATGATGGGCATGCCGGACCAGGAGGGGTTGGCCCTGATGGCCGTGATGAGGGCGAAACCGTCCATGTTGGGCATGTTGACGTCGGTGATCACCAGGTCCACGGGCTGGTTTTGCAGCCTTTGCAGGGCCTCCAGGCCATCTTTGGCGGTGAGCGTCTCATAGCCTTGCTGCCTGAGCATCATGCCCAGCATGTTGAGCATGGTAGGCGAATCGTCCACCGCTAGTACGCGCAAGGCCATAGATCCTCTATTGGTAAGCTGGGGCGGGACCCGGACCACACTGATCCTTCCAAGGCGCCCTGCCCTGCTGTTTATCATTTTGCTGCCAAACCTGCCTGGGCGCAAGCCCTGGCCAGAGGCGCACGCTCCCCGGCCGGCTTGTTGGCTGGGGTGGATCCATGGCCCGCTCTGGCGGGCTGCTATTCAACCGCCCGCTAGCCCCACCCGCCGGAGATTTGTTGCAGGGAACGGGTGGCCGTGGCCCGCACCTCGGGGTCGGGGTCGGCCAGCAGGCCGATGAGATCGGCGCTGGCCTCCTCGGCGCCGATATCTCCCAGGGAGCGGGCGGCGGCGATGCGCAAGGAGCGGTCCGGCTCACGCAGCAGGCCCACCAGGGGCGGCACGGCCTCCACCGCCCCCATGCGCCCCAGGCTCTCCACGGCCTGGTGACGCAGGTGGGGGTCGGGGTCGTCCAGGACCTTCACCAAGAGTTCCCGGACCTCGGGCAGGTTGCGCAGCTCCAGGGCCTGCACCAGGGCCAGACGCACGCCGCGGTCCTGGTCCAAGAGCACCCGGCCCAGGGCCGGCCAGACCCCGGGCGCCCCGCTTTCCACCAGGGACTGCACGGCGGCGCGGCGCACACGCGGTTCGGAATCGGCCAACAGCCCCACCAGGCGGCGGGTCTCGGCGCCGGGCCCCAGGGCGCCCAGGCCCAGGGCGCAGAGTTCGCGGCGCCGGGCCTGGTGGCTATCCAGGCCACGCAGGAGCAGGGAGCGCACCTCACCTCCGCCCAGGTTGAGCAG
>JAKAGJ010000528.1 GCA_021815655.1 Deltaproteobacteria bacterium
CAGGGGCTGACCATTCAGGGGGCGGCTGAACACCTGCATGAGCAGGCGGCTCAGCCGCTCCTGGTGTTGGGGGGGCGCCGGCAGGCCGGGCAGGTTCTCGCAGACCAGGAGCCCGGCGGTCTCGCCCTCCTCCAGGCCGGCCAGCACCCGAGGCAACCAGCCCAGCCCGCCGCCGGCATCCACCTGCTCGGCGATCTGCAAAAAAGCCGTATCCACGGTGACCCACCAGGGGTCCTGCGTGGCGGCGCCGCCGGCCTGGCAGCGCTCTTTGGAGGCCATGCAGCGGCAGGCCAGGGGCCGGACCTCATAGACCGCGCACAAGCCCTCCACCAGCAGGGGGCAGGTCCTTGAGCGGGCGTCGGTCTGGCCATCGGCCGCTGGATCGTCCGCTGATTCTTGGCCGGCCAGGCACATCCTGGCCAGGGCGTTGAACCCGCTGGCCGGCCCCGGCCCGGCCGGAGCCAGGGCCGCGGCCTGAAGCAACGCCTCCTGGCCCGCACCCCGCAAATGGGCGGCCAGCAGGCGCCCCTCCAGGGTGGTCAGGAGCACGCGGCCGCTACAGCATGCGCAACAGCCCGGCTGGCAGGCGCTTGTCCGCCCGGCCGCCACCAACTGGTCATAGGCCCGCCACAGCTCCCGCAGCACCATTTCGGCCTCGGCCCGGCGGGCTTGTTCCTCCGCTCTCACTTTACCCGCCCTCCTCCAGGCGCGGCGACGCCCCGGCTGCTCGCGTCCTCAGGCGCGTTGACAGTTTTTTTTGCCCATTTTATACTGAATCGCAAAGACGTCGCGCAACTTGGCCGATATCTCCAAAGCATTCCCGCTGATGCCCTAAACCCACAAGGACGGTCCATGATTACCATCAAGCCCCCCCGCCAGCGGGAAATCACCTGCGCCAAATGCAAAAGGGTTTTCAAGACCAGCCTCCTGGGGGTGGCTTATTGCCCCTACTGCCGGCATCCCAACAAGCTGGAGCCGGGGTTCAGCCCCACCAGATAGTCTTCGCCGCGCGCGCCCCTCATCCAGCGGGACCTGGCTGGGCGATACCAGCAAGGCACCCCTTGGCCAAGGAATTACCGGCAGCATGACCCAGGCCCTCAACACCGTCCAGGTCTCGGCCCTGCCCAACCTCTATCCCGGGTTCGTGCACTTTTCCCTGCGCAGCCTGGTGCAGGGCAGCCGCAGCCCCTGCACCCTGCGGCTGGAGGCCTACAGCTCCGCCAGCCAGCGCCTGCGCCTGGTGGTGGCCCAGGAGGCGGGGTCCCGGCTGGAGGATGACTGGCTGGCCCGGCTGCTGCAAGCTGGCATCCACCACGGCTACATCGCCCAGGATGATCTGGACCGCTTCCAGGAATACCTGCGTTCCCAGGCCAGCCGCCTGTTGGCCAGCGCCCCCCAGGACTCTGAGCTGCAATACTGCCTGATCTACGAGCAGGCCCTGTGCGCCCTCAAGGGGGCCATGCTGGAGCCGCGCAATGGACGCCGCCTGGCTTCGGGCGTGGCCACGGTGCGCCAACTCTTGGACCTGGCCTGGCGGGACGACCGCGCCCGCCAGGGGCTCCTGAAGGTCATGACCCGCGACGGCCGCCTGGCCAAGCATTGCCTCAACGTCTGCCTGTTGGGCTTGGGCGTGGCACGGGATCAAGGCTGGACGCGCCAGGAGACCGAGAACCTGGGCCTGGCCCTGTTCTTCCACGACCTGGGCCTGGCCGAGCAGCCCGGCGGCGCCGACTGCTCCCTTCTGGAGCCCACGGCGGCCGAACCCGGCCTGCGCCAGCACCCCCAGCTTTCCGGCGACTTCCTGGGCGCGGTGCCGGACCTGGCCCCCGAGGTGGTGGAAACCGTGTGCAACCACCACGAGTACCTGGACGGCAGCGGCTATCCCCAGGGCCTCAAGGCCCCGGCCCTCTCCCGGGGGGCGCGTCTGGCCCGCATCGTGGATTATTACGAAACCGCCACCGCCGGCCGCGGAGACTGCCAGGGATTGAGCCCCTTCGAGGCCTTGCTGCGCCTGGGCCAGGAGATGAAGGACCAGGTGGACCAGGAACTCCTGCAAGCCTTGGTGCGCTTCCTGGGTAACGTTTAGGGCTGTTGTTGACAGGCCTGGCCCCGGGCACTATGCTGATCTAAGGATGATCCCCCCACAGCGCAAAGGAGGTATGCATGAAGGCTGGCATCGTCTTCACGGGCACCGGCCCGATCCTGGTGCTCACCAGTTATTCCTCGTTCCAGGACCCCAAGTTCGTGGAGAAACTGGCCCGCAAGGGGATCATCAAGTTCGTGGCCTATGAACTGGACGTGGAACTGGTGCGCAAGCGCTACGGACAGCATTTCCAGGTGATCCTCACCGACCTCAAGCAGGACGACGACCTGCGGGTGCTGGACTACAACGGCCACAACGTCTTCTACAACTTCTCGTTCAAGGATTGGGGCCCGCCCATGCAGCACGAGTAGCCTTACCAAGAACGGCGCCCGCTCACGCGCTCTTGGATTAGGCGCCCGCGCCGGCCACCGGCGCGGGCGCCGTCATTTTCAGCGCCCCCCAAGGGCCCCCGCCTCTAAGCGGCGTCAGGGGCCATGGATGGCCCACCGGGCGCGAGCGCCCGGGAGACCGTGGACGGCGACACGCCGGCGAGGCGTGCCACGTCGCGCACCGTGGCGCTCACCGGCGCCACCGGCTCACCCCTCCCCGCCGCCCACGACGCACCCGGCGAGCAGCACCCGCACGACCTCCAGGCGGGTACGGTCGGCGTCGTAGGCGAGCACCGTCACGTCCGCCGGCGCGCCCACGCGCACCGCCCCGCCCGCCCGGCCGAGGAGGCCGTTGGGATTTTGTTTGGTCAGCGCGGGGAAACCGAAGAATCCGAAGCGGCCGAGGCGATAGTTGAAGCTGACAAAGACGATGCCCTTCCGGGCGAAGTGCTTGCCGTTGTAGACGGCCGGGGAACTGCCGCCGTTGACCCATCCTCCGCCGTAGATCCAGACCATGACGGGAAGCTTTCCG
>JAKAGJ010000012.1 GCA_021815655.1 Deltaproteobacteria bacterium
ATGGTGTTATTGCTTGGCCCGCTTGGAAGCGGCGTTGTTCTTGGCGGTTTGGGCCTCTTTCTCGCCCTGGGCGGTCAGGCGCGCGCACTCCTCCTGGTAGTCCTTGACCACGGGGTTGTTCATGTCCTCGGGGTTCTTGAGAGCCCACAGGTTGTCCTGGATGCCCTCCACCACCAGCGCCACCACCGCCTTTTCGATGGCCGCGGCCACGCACATCTGCACCGGCTCGTTTTGGCTCCAGCCGGCCTCCACCTCCAAAAGCTTCTTGAAGGTGAGGAAGCGGTAGAGGCCGCCGTCCACCTCGTAGGAGAAGACGGTCTTGCTGGTGGAAACCGACTTCAGGACGCGGCCGGAGCGGACGTCCACGGCCCGCAGGTGCACGGTCACCTGGTCCTGGCGGTATTGCACCGAGCCGCCCAGACCCCAGTACTTGGCCCCGAAGCCGCCGGTGAGCAGGTTGGTTTCATAGGAGGTGATGCCGCCCTGCAGCATGATGTTGGCGGACTCCAGGAAGGGCAGTTGGGCGGGCTTGTCGCTGCCGTTGCTCTCGGCCGCGGAGATGATCTTGCGTTCGGTCAGCAGGTTCTGCAGACCCTCGCGCTCCACGGGGATGAACCAGTGCGAGGTTTGCAGGGCCTGGATCAACATGTTGGCCGCGCCCTGGGTGACCGCCGTGGAGAAGGAGCTGACGTTGGTCTGGGGCTTGAACTGCCCGGTCTGGTCCCGGAATTGATAGACGCTCACGCGAATCTGGCCCTTGGGCTCGGGCAGACCGATCAGGCTGCCGTAGGTATGGCTGATGCGGCTGACCTGCGGCGGCATGATGTCATACTCCGCCAGGGGCGCTCCGCAGCCGGCGAGCACGGCCAAGGACAGCAGCAGGGCTATAAGTGAAAGGGTGCGTATAGTTTTCATCCCCGAATCTCCTTTTCATTTGACCTAGGTTCAGTGCCAGCTACTGAACGATTGGGATATTGATCGTGGTGGAATTCTTGTTGGGCACATCGACAACGGTGACATTGAGGCTGCTGGTGTTGTCGGTAATCGTCACCTTGAAGTCGCCGACCGTGAAGGTGCCCGTGGGCAGGGTATCGGAGCCGAATGCCTTGTCTATGATACGGGCGGAGAGCAGGGACAAAATGCTGGTGTTCAGGTTGTTGGTGAAGTCGTTCAAGCGGTTGCTGTTGACCAGGGTCTCGGGATCTTTGTTGTTGTCCTGGGATACGGCCTGGTTGAGCAGGTAAGACCCATTGAGGGGGTCTCCACCCACGAAGCTGGGGTTGGTCGGGGCCCAAACCAGCTCGGTGGCCTGGGCGGAAGCAGCGGCGGATATCAGGAGCAGCGCGGTAAACAGGCCACTACATATTTTCTTGCGGTTCGTCATTTTGCACCTCTCGTTTAGCGAAGACCATCGCCCATAAGATCGTTTGATTGCCTCACATGCCTGAGCAATTCTCTGCGGATCAGGAACTGCTGTATCGATGCGGATACGTCAGCGGCCAGGTCGGACAGGTCCTTATTGCGGCTGAGGAGCAATTTCTCGAAAATCTCCTCATCATCGACAGTTATCCAGAGCATGCTCCCCCATTGAGGGTTGAATCTCTCCACGATGGTGATGTTTTCGAAATGGATTCTTTCGGGGGGGCTCCAGACGGAACTGAACATGCTGAAGAATTGTTGCCCGATGGGAGTCATGGTTCTATCAATTAGTATTCCCGACACGCTTAGTTCCGAGCCTTGGCCGCCGACATCTTGCGCAATGCCTTTGCTGGACAGGAGAGACAACCCAAGAAAGGCTAATATAAATACAGTGGCCATTAATTGCCTTTGGCCTCTTGCCAGCAACCGATTATTTGTGTATATCATCGTCAATTTCGTTCCGTTTCTAGTTTGGTATGTCGCTAGCCAGAAATTATTTGACCGTGTTATAGTTACTGAGCTTAATGGGTAAGCAGGCTTACAACAATATTTAGTAAGTACTAATTAAAATGATAAAAATGACGTAAATGGTAAATAAACTACGACGATAAGGCTAGGTAAGCGATGAATGATATGAGTTAAAACTGTTCAAATTATCGCTCTGGTTAGCACGTAGGTATTAGAGACGTTCCTGGCCGCTTAAGAGGTTAATAATTATGGTTTGGACTTCGTTGCGAAATCGGCCGACCGGCTTTGGCTGGGGCTTTTTGCTGACCGGCGGACAAGCGGCGAACGATGGCAAGGCGGGGGCGGGGCCAGAGCAATGTGTTGCTCCGGACGGGGCCTTTGGCCGATAATGCTAGGTAATCAAATAGAAATTGAGCTGATAACCGCGCTCCCGGGCGCGGGATTGCCCCTGGTGCGGGAATATATGAGCAGAAAGAGAAAGAGCCGCGCCCAGCCCAACCGTCCGGCCGGCGACTTGGGCCGGGAGGCCGTGGTGGACCTCCTGGCGGGCATGCGCCAGCAGGGTATGCAAGCCGTGCGCTTTCTGCCGGTGAGCGTGTGGCCCGAGCGAGCCCTCTTTGTGGGGGCCAAGGACGGCTATCTCAAACGCCTGACCAGCGGGGCTTTCCCGGTGCGGGAAAGCCAGGAGCCCAGTACCCATCCCCTTTTCGTGCTGGCCAGGAACGGCAGCCTGGCCCACCGCGTCTGCCCCTGCTCCAGCCAATGCTTTTTCAACCGCCGCTTCATTACCAAGGGCTGCACCCTGGAGCACACCGGCTATGTCCTGGCCGAGCGCACCTATCTGGTGGAGGAGTGCGTCTTTCAAGTCCCCAAGGACAGCGGATTCCTGTGGAGCCTGCGCTATTGGGGCAGGGTGCCGGAGGGCTGCATCCAAGAGGTTTGCTCAGATGAATCCAGAGATGACCGTTGAACAGGCACTACAGGCCTGGCTGTCCAGCGACGACTGCCTGCCTTGGCTGCATGTACAGGCCCTGGCCATCCTGGGCCGGGCGGGTGATTTGGGCCTGCCGGCCCAGCTATGGCCCCATGGCCGCCCCGGGGAGATGTCCGCCGGTGAGATGGAGGCGGCCAAGGAGGAGGTGGCCCATGAATTCTGGCTGTACCTGCGCAGCCAGATGCCAGGGCGAAGCCAGTCCTGGCCCCCCGAGCTGACCATGCTGGCGGCCCGCCCCTCGGTGCAACTGGCGGCCTATCTGCGCCATGGTTTCCTGTCGCGGCTGCGCAGCCTGGGGCGCCGCAAGGGCACCAGCCTCTATCATTATTTATACCGGCGGGTGCGCGAGACCGTGGCTCAGGGCGCGGGTTTTCATCACCGCGTGAGCCGCTGGGGCGTGCTCTACAGCCTTCAGGCCCAGGGGCCGTCGCTGGGCTCCCTGGCGGGGCTGGTCCCGGCCCCCTACCAGGACTGGGCCTCTCCCGCCGCCCTGGTGGCGGAAAAGGACCTACTGCGCTGCCGGCTGGAAGACCTGCGCCGCCTGGCCGAGTTGTTCTGGCGCCAGGCCGTGGACCGTATCGGCCATCCCTGCTACCTGCCCTGCCGCGAGCTGGTGGCCTACCTGGCTGCCCACTACCAATGCCTTCAGGCCGGGGCCTCGGACCTGCTAGAGGACCTGGCCGCCCCCCGGGCCTATGCCGCCCAGGCGCGTCGCAGCGGCTTGGAGGCCCTGGCCAGGCAGGTGCGGGAGCCCTGGAGCGCGGTCCGGCGCCAGGTCTTCGGCCTGGCCCTGGACCCCGGTGACCTCACCCTGCTGGACGTGGCCCAGCGCACCGGCCTGTCCAGCCCCAGCCACGTAAAGTACCACCTGGACCGGGCCTGCGAGGACATCGCCAAGTTCTGCGAGACCTGGCCGGGCGCGGTCCCGCCCCCCACGGAGAGGGAATTTTGGGGCGAATTCCTGCAATGCGTCGGCGAGGCTTGCAAAAACCCGGGACAGGGCCGTTATAAGCGGCAGTAGCCTCAACTCAAGAAAAGGAATGGCGGCCTATGCCAGATAGCATGCAGGTTCAGGAATTAAGCGCGGCTTGGGACTTGGCTTGGCAGACTCGCTTCTGCCCTCCGGCGGATAGCCTGGATCAGACCGTCCCGGACGCCCAGATGCAGGAACACCGGCGGGCCTGCCCCGCCTGCCGGGAGCGCGCCCAGTGGCCGCAGGTGATGGAGGGCCCGCCCGTGGCCCAGGACCCCGCCGGGCCTGGCTCGATGGACGCTGCCGCGCGGCCCTTGCCGGGTCAACTCTGGATGCTGAACCCGGCCCTGGGGGGTTGGGGACCCAAGCAGCGCCATTTCAATCCCCCGGTGGTGCTGATCCTGCGGGTGGGGCAACACCTGACCAACAGCATTCTGGTGGCCCAGACCTATCACGATCAGTTGCTGAACGCCGGCGACGATATCCGCCTGGCCGCCGGCCGCTTCGCCCAGCCCTGGAACACCTACACCCTGCACCGCGATTTTTTCTGGCGGCCCTGCGCCGACTTCGGCCCCCAGACGGCCCAGCGCGTCCTGGAGGCCAGCCAGGCCCCGCCCCTGGAGGCCCCGCCCTGGTCGCTCTTGCACCTTTTCCGGCAGATGGAGGTTGAACTGGGCTGCTTCTTCGCCAGCCAGGCCGTGTGCCGGCTGCTGGATGAGCACCGGCGGTTGGCCCAGGAGCAGGCCGAGGCTGGGCAGGACGCGGTCGTCCCGCCGGTCCACCCCTTCGCCGGCGAGGTCCCGGGGGCGGCGGGCGGCGCGGCCCAGGTCTACCAGGAGCTCTTGCGCCTGGGGCTGGAGCTGCCTGCCGGCCAAGCCGGGACCAGCGCCGCGGACCTGTACTTCCAGGCCCTGCCGCCCCGGGAGGAGCTGGCGCGGGCGGCGGCCGGGGCTGACCAGGGCAGCATCGTGCCCGTGGTGGCCCTAAACCTGCGGCGAGGACTGCCCGCGGCCTGGCAGCTGTTGGAGGCGCAGGTCACCGATTTCGTCGGCGGTCCCCAGGTGCTGGTGGGAGGCAAGATCGCCACCCAGGCGGCGGGCGAGGGAAAGTGGCAGGCCCAATTCGCCTGGCTGGACGCCAACGGCCAGATGGTCAACAGCCTGGCCAGCTTCTTCGAGGTGCGCGACAACGGCGTGGCCTCCTTCTGGGCGGCGTTTCCCTTGCAGGCCCAGCGGACCTCCCTGGCCGAGAACCGGCTGCGCATAAGGCTGTTCAGTAAAACGGGCCGATGAGCATGCATCATCAGGAGGAATGGGAAGACCTGCTGATATACCTCTCGGACCGCCAGTGCCGGGGTCTGGCCTGCATGCGCCTGGAGCGGCTGGCCGGCCCCTGGCCCGGCGACGCGGGGCAGCTGCAAAAGGCCATGACCCTGGCCAGTCAGCAGGGCCTGCACGAATTCTTTCTGCTCTACCTGGTTTCCCGCGTGCTGTTGGCCGGCGGCGACAGCCCCGCCTGGCTTCGAGCCTGGCTCAAGCGCCACCGCGTCATGGACGGCATAATGCCGGGGCTCTCCCTAGGGCAGGCCCTGTCCCTGCGCTGGCAGGCGGTGCCGGTGCCCATCGTGGGCTTTGACGGCCAGGGCGGGGTATTGCGCATGATGCTGGCCCAAAACGCCAGCTCCAGCCAGGTAATCATGCCCCAATGGGCCCGGGAGAGCCTGGATGACGTCTGTCTGGAGGCCTTGGCCAACGCCGTGCGTTCCTGCCAGAACCTGGGCACCCTGCCGGAGCCGGAGGGATTTTATTGTTGGCCGGTGCTGGACCCCAAGGGGCCCCTGATCCGCGGCGGGTCCCTGGGCCTGCCCCTGTCTCTGGCCATGTGCCTGCTGAGCCAGGGCTTGGCCTTTCCCGCGGCCTTGATGGCCACCGGCGGCATCAGCGCCGAGGGCCTGGTCCTGCCCGTGGGCGGCCTGGTGGCCAAGGTCCAGGCGGCGGCGGCCGAGGGGGTGGGGCTGTTTCTTTACCCAGACGACGAAAAAGTCGATTTCGCCGAGTGGCCCATACCCGCCCTGCCGGTGAAGGACCTGAGCCAGGCCCTGCTCTTCGCCCAGTTGGTGACCCTGGACCTGGGCGCCTCGGCCAACCTGCGCCTCTATCATGCCTGCCTGCAGGACCCGGTCCTTATGCTCGACAATTTTCACCAGATGCCCCCCTCCCTGCTGCGCTGGGCCAGCGACCGCGGTTTGCTGCGGCCGGTGGCGGCACTGTCCCAGGACACCGAGGGCTTCGCCCGGCTGGTGGACCGCCTGGCCGACGCCAACCAGAGCGAGCAGCACAAGGAGGTGCTGGCCGGCTTGCTCAGCGACGAGGACTTGACCGCCCTGGCCGCGCGCTCCAGCCAGGACGCCCTCATGGCCTCCAACTGGTACCGCTGCCTGCTGGAGCTGGCCACCGAGAAAAACCTGCCGGAACAGGCCAAGGTCTGGAAGCGTCAGGCCAGCCGCATCCTACGGGAGTTCGGCAACAAGATATACGTGTTCTACCGCACCGACGACCGCAATCACTGCTACCGGCGCTTCGACATGGACTTTGCCAGCTGCCTGGAGGCCATGGACCGGCAACCGCTCAAGCGTTTGGTGGGGCGCGCCTGGGAGCACAAGCTGGTGTTCATCCACCTGCCCATACGCAGGTCCGACGAGGTATCGGCCCGGGTGTTCTTCGCGCCCGACAACAAGGTCATGGCCCTGTCCCTGAACGCCCTGAACCTGAACATCGATCCCGAGACGGGCTGCGCGGTGGACATGGAGGAGTGCCTCTATGCGGTTTATCTGGGCCTGATAAGGGCGGCCTTTGTCATCAACCGCGAGGCCATCATGGCCGATGGACGCATCCACGCCCTGCTGGCCGGGCACCTGCGCGGCCTGGTGCGCCAGCTGCTGCGGATTGAGGGCGAGGAAGGGCTAGCCGGCCATGAGCTGCTTGGCCTGTGCTGCGACTACTACTACGCCAGGCGCTTCCTGGGCCTGGCGGCCCAGGCGGTCCTGGGGCGGTTGCAGGACCCCGGGTTCCTGCGGGGCCAGCAGGGTGGAGAAGATAAACGAGGGGCCATCCTGGAACGGCTGGAGGCCTGCGCCGGCGAGAGCGAGCTCAGCCAGATATTGGCCAAGGCCGGGCTCACCGCCCATCCCACCTGGCTGCAACACCGCCTGGCCGGCAATCTGGGGGGTGAGGCGCTGTACTCGCTACGCGGCGTTTTAGACAACTACATGGGCCTGTGCGTGCTCTCGTCCTATGCCAGCGAGATGTCCTTCGGCAGGCTGTCCCTATCGCCGCAGCCGGGGCAAGATGTGGAGGCCCTGCTCCTGCCCTACCTGGAGGGCATCAGCCTGGCCGGCGCCGCCGAGGGATCCCGCCCCGGGGTCTGACACGCCTTCCGACTCTGCGCGGCAGCCGGGAATCACGGCCGGCCTGGCGATCCCCACTGTGCCGGCGAGCAGAGGCCAGGTAAGGGCGCCGGCCGGCGCGACTGGTGCGCCGCGAGGCTCAGCCCATGGCGCGTTTCATGGCGTAGGCCAGTTCGAAAATGTCCTCTCCCACGCGCAGGGTTTCGGCAATGCCCCGCGAATAGATGAAATCCGCTCCGCGCCATTGCGCCAGCGCGCCAAGGTCATTAAGGAAGCTCGCCACTGTGGCCTCGTGGTCGATCTGGCCATGGGGCAGAGCGGCCAGGGCCTCCTCGATTTTTTGGCGCATGGCCGGACGCTGGTCCTCGGGTAGCAGTTCCAGAAGCTTGGTCATCATGGCTTCGCGTTCCATGTGCTCTCCGCATGCCCGGCCCGATGGTGGGCAAACCTTTGGCGCCATGCGGCAGATGTTGCGCCTTCAGGCTGTGGGGCCCGCCGCGCCAGGTCCTGGCGCGGCGGGCCTTATCCGTGGCGGGTGCTCCCGCCTCGGGAGGGGTGGCGTGGTTAGACCCCGTGGGCCGCGGGGAAGAAGGTGGCGCTCACCCAGTAGAGCAGCACCAGGGACGCCACCCCGATGCTCAGGCTCCAGATGATGAGTTTCTTCTCCATGGGCATGAGCGGCTCATGCTCCATCTTCTGCATTTCTTGAGCGATGATTTCTTGTTCCAGCTGCATGAAGGTGCTCCTTTGCATTGAGCGCTGTTTTGGGGCGCGATTAGACCACGGGCGGCTTCACGCCGTGGAAGAAGAGCCAGGAGATGAACAGGCCGATCCAGATGATGAAGCCAAACAGGCAGACCACGTAAACCGCGGCCAGCTTGCCGATACCCTCGGCCCAGAGCTTCTTGAAGTTGGAGACCACGCCGATGGTGAAGAAGGTCAGCACGAAGAAGATTCCACGGAAGATGCCGGTGCCGGCGATGGTGGCCTTGCCGTGGCCCAGCAGGGCCGGCCCGCTGGCGCACAGGGCCAGCATAATCAGGAAGGTGACGACGTATCCCAGCACGAAGCGCGGGAAGCGGTCCAGCACGGCGCTGAACTTCATGCGCTCGCCGGGCTTGCATTCAATGAACGTGCACCAGACCACGGCCAGGATGAAGGACCAGATGCCGATGAACACGTCAATGAATATCTTGACCGTGGTGGCGGCCATGGTGACCCAGCCCTCTTGGTAGTGGACACCGGTGTCGGCCAAGGCCTTGGCCCGAATGAGCGCATCGGCGATGGCGCCGCTGGCGATGGCGCCGCCGTCTGACTTAACCGCCAGGCCCATCCAGGCGCCGGCCACCATGGGCTCGCCGCTGAGGCCCATCTGGGCGGCAAAGGGCAGGATGAGCATCTCGATGCAGGTGAACACCACCACCAGCGACGAGACCATGATGGGCACCAGGGGCCGGGCGCGGATGGCGGCGCCCGTGGCGATGGCCGCGGAGACGCCGCAGATGGAGATGCCCGAGGCCAGCGGGGCCGACCATTCACGGCTGAACTTGAAGTACTTGCGCGCCACGAAATAGACCAGGGCCCAGTAGATCAGGTAGGCCTCGACAATGGCGCACAGGCCGCGGAAGATGACCGAGGAGGCCAGGCTCACGGCTTCGACGGCCTTGACGCCCAACTCGGCGCCCAGCATGACGATGGCGATCTTGATGTACATCTCCGGCCGCAGGGCCTCTTTAAGCTCCTCGGCCACGCCGGGCATGAAGTTGCCCACGATGATGCCGGCCACCAGGGCGACGATGAAGCCCGCCTCGCCCGTGAGGCCCAGGGACCATTTGAGGTGGAACTTGGCCACGATGTCCGGGGTGGCGGCGATGGGCGCGTAGCTGCCCAGCACCCAGCACCCGAAGCTGATGAAGAACACCACGGTGAAAGACTTGATGAACTTGGGCAGGTCGCCGCCCAGGAACCTCAGGCCCACCGACAGGACCAGGGTTATGAAGGCGTAGGTGAGAAGCAGGGAGACCACGCCGGACATGTTCTTGTAGGTGCCCGAGGCGGGGCTGAGAATCTTGTCCAGGCTGGTCCATACGTTGGTTTTGACACTCCAGCCCAGGGCATCCACCCCGGCGAAGTTGAGCATCCCCAGCAAGAAGAGGAAAAGCCCCAAGATGAGGGCGAGCTTATCCTCGGTTAACCATCTCTTTTGCGCCATGCGATCCTCCTTCGCGGTGCTCCTTATAATGTTTACGGCGGCCACCCCCGGCATGCCTAGCCGGTGGACTGTGGGCTAGCGTTAGGTGTCCGACTGCTTGTCCTGCCCCAAGGCGGCTACCCACGCCGGGGACGGCAACCCCCTCTCCTCCGGTATCAAAAAGCCATGCTTATCGCTTGCCGTGGCCTTGCCCCGCTTACTTGACGATGAGCACCTTGCACTTGGCGAATTCGGCCACCTTGGTGGAGACGCTGCCCAAGAGCCAACGCTTGGCTCCATGGCGGCCCTGGCTGCCCACCACGATCATGTCGGCGCCGATCTCCTCGGCGGCGTCCAGGATGCCATCCACCGGACGGCCGGCCTTGACGTGGGTTTGGGCCTGAAAACCCCGGCCGGTCAGCATCTCCTGGGCCTTCCTCAGGCCGCCTTGGGCGGAGCTTTGGAGGGAGCTGGTGATGAGGGAGCACTCGTTGGGGCTGACCTCCTCGCTGCTCAAGCACAGGTCCGGCACCACGGTGACCAGGTGCAGCTCGCCCTCCAGTTTCTGCGCCATCTCGGCGGCGAAAAGCAGCGCCTGGTCGGCCGGGGCCGAACCGTCGTGGGCGGCAAGTATTTTCATGGCTTTCCTCCCTGGTAAGGTGAAAACGAATTTGAACGCTGTGGAGCAAGGAGCGTGCCCAGGAGGTCTTTGGTAAAATTATTATTTATTGTATGTAGTTAGTCCGTTGGTCCCTCTGGGGGGTGCCAACTGTGGTTAGCACCATGCGGGGCCGCGGCGGCAGTTGTCATTCCCACCCTGGGGCTCTACTATTACGAAGACTTGCCAGGACACGCGCCTGGCCGCCCCCAACTCCAACCCGCGCGGTTTGGCCCATGGCTGCCCACGTTCGCCGCTACCATTCCCTCCAGGCCCGCTTCCTGCTGGGCCTGGGTCTGCTCATGGCCCTCTTGGGCATAATCTTCGCTGGCACCCTCTACGTGCACCTGCAACGGCTGTTGCATTCGGAGCTGTCCAACCAGGCCGACCTGGTGCTGGCCCAGGTGGACGCGGTGCAGGGCTATGTGCGCGAATCCTTGCGGCCGCGCATGCTCTCCCTGCTGCCCTCCGACCAGTTCGTCATCGAGGCCATGAGCACCTCCTATGTCTCCCGCCACGTAATGGAGCGCCTGGGCGGCGCCCTGCCCGGCCACCTCTACCGGCGGGTTTCGGCCCGGCCGCGCAACCCCCGTTTCCAGGCCCAAGGGTTGGAACTGGAACTCCTGCAATACTTCAAGGACAACCCCGAGGCCTCGAGTTGGTCGGGCCTGCGCCAGGTGGGGGAGAAGGAGTTGTTCATCAAGGCCCGGCCCGTGCGGTTCGAGGCGGAGTGCCTGCGCTGCCACGGCCATCCCCAGGACGCCCCCCGGGAGCTGCTGGCCAGCTACGGGGAGCAGCGCGGCTTCGGCCACGAGGTGGGCGACTTGGCCGGCTTGGACGTGGTGGGGCTGCCGGTGCGCCTGGCCCTGGACTCCATCAAGGAATCAACCCTGTGGTTCGCCCTGGCCTTTGCCGCGGGCATCCTGGCCGTCTTCGCCACCATCCAAATATTCTTCCACCACCTGGTGGCGGTGAACCTGCGGCGGCTGTCGGACTTTTTCCGGGGCACCTTTCGCGAGGAGGCGGAGCCGGAGCTGCTCAACCGCCTGCGCCAGGGCGATGAGATCGAGGAGATGGTGGCCGGCATGGAAGCCCTGGGCAGCCACCTCTACCAGGCCCGCCGCCAACTGGCCGAGCATGCCGCCGGCCTGGAGCGGCGGGTGGCCGAGCGCACGGAGGAGCTCAAGCGCGAGGCGGCTGAGCGCCGCCTGGACGTGGAATTGTTCGTGCGTCTGCTGGACGGCATGAGCCAAAGCCGCAGCCGCAAGGAGTTGCTCAGGCAGGCCCTGCCGCGCCTGGCCCGGCGCTTCGGGGCGGCCCAAGCCGGCTATTTGTGCGCCTTTTCCGAGGAGAGCTACTACGCCTGGCCGGAGCAGGCCAGCGCTCCGGTGCTGCCGGCGGGCTGGCGGGCGCGCTTGCTGGACGGCGAGCCCTGCTTCGAGCAACAGGGGGCCTACCTGCCCGTCTCCTCCCAGGACGCCGTGCAGGGAATGCTCTTCCTGGGCTGGGATCAGGCCACGGTCCTCTCGCCCTCGGACCAGGAGGTCATCCAGGCCCTGGCCCGCCAGTTGGGCATCGCCCTGGAGAATCTCACCGCCCTGGACAGCCTTTTGCGGCAACGGGACATCCTGGCCTCCATCTTCGAGGGAGTAAGCGACCCCATGGCGCTGTTGGACGACCAGGGGCGGGTCATCGTCACCAACCAGGCCGGGCGCTCCCTGCAGCGGCAGGCCAGCGTTCTGGGCTTGCCCCTGGCCGGCGAGGCCGGCGGGCTGCATGGGCTGATCCAGGAGGCCCTGGCCCAGGGCGGCGCCGTGACCCGCGAACTGGAGCGGGAAGGGCGCACCCTGCGCCTGACCCTCTATCCCCTGACCGATCCCCAGGGCCGCCACGGCCGCCTGGTGGCCTATGCCCGCGACGTGACCATGGAGCGTCAGGTCTTGAGCGAGCTGCAAAGGAGCGAGCGCCTGGTGGCCGTGGGCAAGCTGGCCGCCGGCCTGGCCCATGAGATCAACAATCCCCTGGGGGTGATACTCTGCTACGCCGAGTTGCTGGAAACGGCGTTGCCCCCGGGGCAGCCCCGCCAGGACCTGGAGGTTATCCTGCGCCACACCCGCCAGGCCCAGCGGGTGTTGCGCGATCTCCTGGACTTCGCCCGTTCCGAGCGCGGGGCGCAGACCCTGGTGGACCTGGGCGAGGCCGCCGCCCGGGCGGTGCAGGTCTTCGCCCCCCAGGCCGAGGCCCGCAAGGCCGTGCTGCGTTGCCAGAACGACGGAGGGCCGGTCCTGGTGCTGGCCGATCCCCACGCCCTGGACCAGATACTGGCCAACCTCTTGCTAAACGCCCTGGACGCGGCCCCCAGCCCCGGCGGGGAGATCACCCTGCGGGTGGGGCGCAGCCCGGACGGCCAGCAGGCCCTCTTGGAGGTGGCGGACAACGGCCCAGGCG
>JAKAGJ010000529.1 GCA_021815655.1 Deltaproteobacteria bacterium
GAGACGGTCTTGGTCACCGAGCTGTGGTAGCAACCCAGAATGCCCACCACCTTGTCGTCCTCGATGAGCTTCTTGGCCAGGTCGGCGCCCAATTGAGGGTTGCCCTGGTGGTCCTTGAAGATCACCTTGATCTTGGCGCCGCCCAGGGACTTGATGCCGCCGTTCTTGGCCATGTCCATGTCGATGCCGGACATGACGTTGTTGGCGATCTCCACGGCCAGTTCCACGCCGGCGCGCAACTCGCGTCCCTCGGCGGCGGCTCCGCCGGTCAGGGGGTAGATGGCCCCGATCTTGATCTCCTTGGGTTCGGCGGCGGCCAGGCCGGGCAGCCACAGGGCCGCCAACAGCAGGGCCAGGCACATTAAGGCTAGCTTGCGCATGAATCTCCTCCCTCGTTAGACTTAAAAGGGCCTGGGACGCTGGGCAAGGACGTCCCGGTTTGCGTGGCTGGGAGCCTGTCGGAGCAACACTCGGGCAAGTTCCAAGAGGAGAAAGTCAGCGATGGCTTTCTCCGACACCTTCCTAGGCGTCCAGTTCCTCGGAGCGGCGGTCGCCTATGAACATGCACCCCGGCGCGTGGGTGATGGCCAGCTCAGGCCGAGCCTCCATCAGGGCCGCCTGGGGGGTGACTCCACAGGCCCAGAATACCGGCACTTCGCCGGGGCGTATCTCCACGGCCTCGCCGAAGTCGGGCCGGCCGAGGTCAACGATGCCGATGCCGGCCGGGTCGCCCCAATACACCGGCGCGCCGTGGGTGCGGGCGTAGCGCCCCGATACTTCCACGGCCCGGGGCACCAAGTCGGCGGGCATGGGGCGCATGGAGACCACCAGGGGGCCGGCCAGGCGTCCGGCCGGCCGGTTGGGGCGGCTGGTGCGGTACATGGGCACGTTGCGCCCCTGCTCCAGGTGGCGCACCGGCACCCCGGCCTGCTTGAGGGCCAGATCGAAACTGAAGCTGCACCCCAGGAAAAAACTCACCAGGTCGTCGCGCCACAATCCGCGAATATCCGTGGGCTCATCCCGCAGGACGCCCTTATACCACACCCGGTAGCGCGGCAGGGTGTCGCGCACGTCGGCGCCCTGGGCCAGGTCGCGGGTAAAGGGGTCGCCGGGGTCCAGCACCTCCAGCAGGGGGCAGGGCTTGGGGTTGCGCTGGCAAAAGAGCAAAAAGTCGTAGGCCCAGTCCCGGGGCAGGATCACCAGGTTGGCCTGGGCGTAGCCCGGGCACAGGGCGCTGGTGTGGCCGGTGATCTCACCCCGGGCCATGGCCGCGCGGGCCTGGGCCGGGGTCAACTGGCTGTGCTGGGCTGGCAAGGGCGTTTCTCCGCTACAGGCTGGGCCAGACCATTATAGATAATGCTGGCCGCAAATACAAACGCCTGGTCCCGGCGCGCGGGCGGGCGCCGGCGGCTCGGTGGACATCTTGCTCCTTGCGGCGGTTGCGCCGCGCGGGGGCCCGGCTTGTTTGCCGGACTGGGGTTGGTTACACTGGGGCTACCCTAAGGGAGGACTTATGCGGATCGACCTGAACTGCGACATGGGCGAGAGCTTCGGCAATTACACCCTGGGCCGCGACGAGGAGGTGATCGCCCACATCACCAGCGCCAATGTGGCCTGTGGATTCCACGCCTCCGATCCCCTGGTCATGGAGCGCACGGTGCGCCTGGCCCTGGCCCACGGCGTGGGCATCGGCGCCCATCCCGGCTACCCCGACCTGCGGGGCTTCGGCCGCCGGCGCCTGGAATGCAGCGCCGAGGAGATACGCAGCGACCTGCTCTACCAGGTGGGTGCCTTAGACGCCCTGGCCAGGGCCGCCGGCACGGTGCTGCATCACTGCAAGCCCCACGGCGCCCTGTACAACACGGCGGCCGGCGACGAGACCGTGGCCCGGGCCGTGTGCCAGGCCCTGGCCTCGTGGGATCCTGGGC
Source organism: Deltaproteobacteria bacterium (assembly GCA_021815655.1). GTDB lineage: Bacteria > Desulfobacterota > Desulfarculia > Desulfarculales > Desulfarculaceae > JACRDC01. Next base: position 1,929 of record JAKAGJ010000529.1, read on the forward strand.
TGATCCTGGTGACCCTGGCCGGCCCCGGCGGCCAGGTGCTGCGCCGGGTGGCGGCCCAGGAAGGGCTTAAGCGCGTGGCCCAGGAGGCCTTTGCCGACCGGGCCTACACCCCCGAGGGACGCCTGGCCCCGCGCAATCTGCCCGGCGCCGTGATCCACGACCCCCAGGCCGTGGCCGCGCGCTGCCTGCGCATGGCCCAGGAGGGCGTGGTGGAGGCCACGGACGGCAGCCTGGTGCCCCTGAACCCCCACACCATCTGCGTGCACGGCGACACGCCCTCGGCCGTGGACCTGGTGGCGGCCATCCGCCGCCGGCTGCAAGAGGGGGGCGTGGCGGTCAGACCCCTGGCGGAGCTCCTATAGCCATGCCCCACCAGTCTTTCCCCCAGTTCCGGCCCCAGGGCGACCAGGGGTTGTTGGTCTACCTGGGCCAGGGCATCGACCCGGCCCTCAACGCCCGGGTGCGGCGCCTGGCCTTGGCCCTGTCCGCCGAGCCCCTGCCGGGAGTGCTGGAGGTGCTGGCCGCCTACTGCTGCCTCATGGTGCACCTGGATCCCCTGCTGACCGATCATGGCCAGGTGGAGGCCTGGGCGCGGGAGGTGCTGGCCGCCCTGCCCCCGGGACAGGAGACCGGCGGGCGCCTGGTGGAGGTGCCGGTGGTCTATGGCGGGGAGCACGGCCCCGACCTAGAGGAAGTGGCCCGCCGCGCCGGCTTTAGCCCCCAGGAGGTGATCCGACGCCACGCCGGGCGGGATTACCTGTGCTACCTGGTGGGCTTCACCCCGGGTTTTCCCTTCCTGGGCGGCCTGGAGCCGGCCTTGGCCACCCCGCGCCTGGACAGCCCCCGCCTGGACCTGCCCGCCGGGGCCGTGGGCATCGGCGGCGACCAGACCGGCCTCTACCCCCTGGGCGGTCCCGGCGGCTGGCGCATCCTGGGGCGCACCCCCCTGATGATCTACGACCCCCGCCGCGAACCTCCCACGCTCATCAGCGCCGGCGACCGCGTGCGCTTCCTGCCGGCGCCGGCTTTGGACTTTCCCGCCCCGCCCCCGGCCCGCCAGCTCTGGCAGG
>JAKAGJ010000530.1 GCA_021815655.1 Deltaproteobacteria bacterium
GCTTGGTTAACGCGAGACTTTGATCCCCACGGAAAATTATTGATCATTTCCTGTTTCACCTTTAAGCCCATTTCGCTTTTGAGGCTTTACTTCGTAGTCGTTGAGAGGGCCATTAGTTTCCTCGCATCCCTGGCGGGGATGCTTCTCACAATGACATTCCATTCCAGACTTCGAAAGCCAGCCCCTCGCCCTGCCCTACCCTTTCCGTCGCACGACCATCTTCAGGTCCACGCCCGCGTCCGGGCAGCGCACCTCCATACGGTCCTTTTCGGCCCGGGGGTACTGGCCGCCGAACTGCATCAGGCTAAGGGCCGGGAATATATCGTGATAGAAGAAGCCGCACAGGCCGCCGGGGTCCCAGCAGCTCAGCTGGAGTTTGTCGCCCACCCGGTGGCCGACCGCGCAGGGGCCCTTGGCCGCGGTGACCTCGGCCGTGAAGACCGCGAAACCCTGGGGCGTCTCGGCCATAACCGCCTCCATGTGCTCTTGTCTCTAATTGTCATTGCGAGCGAAGCGAAGCAATCTCTTGATCCTAATTCAATTCAAGAGGTTGCCACGGCGCTTGCGCGCCTCGCAAAGACAAGAGGATAAAACCTAACCGCCGACCTGATCTCGCGTTCCCCATCCTACCGTCATTGCGAGCGGAGCGAAGCAATCTCTTCTTCTTAATGCATTTCAAGAGATTGCCACGGCGCTTGCGCGCCTCGCAATGACAAGGAGAATGCTTATCGTTAACCTAATATTTCCTCGTACAAGTCCCGCCATTCTGGATTCCGGCCATTTATCAAGGCCACCTTCTTCCGGCGCGGACCGGCCTTGATTTGCTTTTCCCTGGCGATGGCCGCCTCGATGTCCTCGTAAACCTCATAGTAAACCAGGCGGTCTACGCCGTAGTGCGAGGCAAAACCAGGCTTCAACCTTTGCTTATGCTCGTAAACCCTGCGTATTAAATCATTGGTGACGCCGGCGTACAGGACGCTTTTCCCTGAATTGGTGAGCAAATAGACGTAGTATTGCCCACCGGATCCCATACCCCGGCGCCACCCCCCAGCGTTCCTACTCGTTCTCCACCAGCATGGACATGCCCATGCCGCCGCCCACGCACAGGGTGGCCAGGCCCAGGGTGTTGCCGCGGCGCTTCATCTCGCCCAAGAGGGTGACCACCAGACGGGCGCCGGTGCAGCCCGTGGGGTGGCCCAGGCCGATGCCCGAGCCGTTGACGTTGACGATGTCGCGGTTGAGGTCCAGGCCCTTTTCACAGGCCAGGTACTGGGCGGCGAAGGCCTCGTTGGCCTCGATAAGCTCGATGTCCTTCAATGCCACGCCGGTCTTCTTCAGGAGCTTCTGGGTGGCGGGCACGGGTCCCCAGCCCATGATCTTGGGGTCGCAGCCGGCGGCGGCGAAATTGACGATCCTGGCCAGGGGGGTCAACCCCAGATCTAAAGCTTTTTGGCGGGAGGCCACGATGGTGATGGCGGCGCCGTCGTTGAGGCCCGAGGCGTTACCGGCGGTGACGGTGCCGTCCTTGGCGAACGCCGGCTTGAGCTTGGTCAGGTCGGGCATGGTGAGCCCCGGCCGCACGTGCTCATCGGTGTCCACGATCTTGTCGCCCTTGCGGGTAGACACCTTGATGGGCACGATTTCGCTGGCAAACTTGCCGGCCTTGATGGCGGCCTCGGCGTTGTTGTGCGAGCGCAGGGCCACCACGTCCTGCTCCTGGCGGGAAATGCCGTACTTGCGCGCCAGGTTCTCGGCGGTCTGGCCCATGATGTAGCCCGGAGGGTCCAGCAGGGTGGAACCGGAGTGCAGCAAGGCCCACATGGAGTCCATCATCTGGCCGTGTTGCAGGCGGGCGCCCCAGCGGGCCTGGGGCAGGACATAGGGGGCGTTGGACATGGACTCCACGCCGCCGGCCAGGATGATCTCGGCGTGGCCGGACTGGATGGCCATGGCGGCCTGGGCCATGGCCTGCATGGCGCTGGAGCACTGGCGCTGAATGGTTACGGCGGGCACCTCCTGGGGGATGCCGGCGGCCAGGGCGGCGGTGCGGGCGGTGTTGGCCTCATCGGGGGCCTGGCAGCAGTCGCCCAGGATGACGTCCTCCAACAGGGCCGGGTCCAGGCCCGGCACTTTGGCCAGCACGCCCTGGATCACCTGGGCGGCCAGTTGATAGGCGCGCACCGACATCAGGCTGCCGCCGAAGTCGCCGATGGGGCTGCGGGCCAGGGAGACAATCACCACGTCCTGGGGACTCTTCATGCTGCACCTCCGCAATAGCACTGTAACGGCAAAGTGGAATCAGGGTTAGACAATGAGAATATCCTTGGCGGCCTTTTGGGTCAACTATTTGTTATTGTTGAAAGGAACTAAATTATAACCCTTTGATATGAATATTGATTCAACATTCAGGATTGGCGCCCGCGTCGCCTTGCGAGCCAGGAACTAGGCCAGGCCCAACCGCGCCAGGCTCAAGACCCCTGGGCGCAGCAGTCGGGGCGGCCAGGCACGGCAATCCAGCACCGTGCTGGCCGGGCCGCCGGGGGTGGGTCCGGCATCTATTACCAGATCAACTCCGGCCAGCAGGGCGAGGTCCAGGTCTTGGGGCCGGTTGGCCGGAGGCTGTCCGGCCAGGTTGGCGCTGGTGGCGGTGATGGCCCGGCCCAAGGCGCGGGCCAGGCCGGCGGCCACGGGGTGGGGTGACACCCTTAGGCCCACGCCGCCCTGGGCGGAGAGCAGGCGGGGCGACAGCCCGTCCCGGGCCGCCAGCACCAGGGTCAGGGGGCCGGGCCAGAAGTGGGCCATCAGTTCACGGGCCTGGGGGGGCATGCCAGGGGCCAGGGTATCGACCTCGGCGGCATGGGCCAGGATCAGGGGGAAGGGCTTGTGCCCTTCGCGTCCCTTGAGCCGGGCCAGGCGCTCCAGGGCCTTAAGGTTTCGGTGGTCGGCGGCGACACCGTACAGGGTCTCGGTGGGGATGATGACCAGGCCGCCCTC
>JAKAGJ010000531.1 GCA_021815655.1 Deltaproteobacteria bacterium
GGTGGGGGTGATGCGCGACCTGGACAAGATCCATTCCGTGGACCAACTGGACCTGGTGCACCAGAACCTGGACCCGGTGCTGGAAAAGCTCATGCGCCTGGGCGGCTCGGCCGAGTACATGCTGGAGCTGGCCACCGAGTTCAACGACCGCCTGACGCTCAAGATCCTGGAGCTGAGCGAGCTGGAGATGGAGAACCAGGGCCTGGGCCGGGCGCCGGTGCCCTACGCCTGGCTGGCGCTGGGCAGCGCCGGCCGCCGCGAGCAGGCCCTGCGCACCCCCCAGCAGAACTGCCTGGTCTACGCCTGGGTGCCCCAGGCCCGCCAAGCCGAGGTGAAGGGCTGGTTCCTGGCCCTGGCCGAGCGCGTGGTGGAGCGCCTGGCCCGCTGCGGCTTCCCCCTGGGCCACGAGGGGCTGCTGGCCTCCTCGCCGGCCTGGTGCCAGAGCGACTCCTGGTGGTACAAGACCTACCTGGACATGATCCAGGAAACCGACCGTTGCGCGCTGCCCGAGGCCGGGCCGCTGTTCGACCTGCGCGGCGTGCACGAGGACATGTCCTTTGCCGAGACGCTGCGCCTGCACGTCAGCGAGGCCATCGACGGCAACCGCCACTTTCTGAGGCGCATGGCCCGCGTGGGCCAGCACGACCGCCCGCCCCTGGGCTTTTTGCGCGAATACGTGGTGGACAAGCGCGGCCAGTACCAGAACCAGCTGGACCTGCGCAGCAGCGGCCTCTCGCCCCTGGTGCACGGGGCGCGGGTGCTGGCCCTGGAGCAGGGACTCACCGTGACCAACACGCTGACCCGCCTGGCCGAGCTGGCCGTCCGCGGGGTGTTGAAGGACCGCTTCGCCGGCGATTTGCGCGCGGCCTTCGGCTTCATCACCCTGCTGCGCATCTCCCGCCACCTGGAGGCCCGGGCCGCCGGCCGCGAGCCCGACAGCCACCTGGACCCGGCCAGCCTCAACGCGGTGCAGCGCAAGATGCTCAAGGAAAGCTTCGCGGTCATCAGCCAGCTCCAGGAATTCATGGAGCAGCGCTACCGCGCCCAGATGGTGGCTTGAGCCCGCCCGGGGCCGGAGGCATGAAAAAATTCTCGGCGGAGATGGAAGAATTTCCATTATCCGGACGGGCGGCGGGCGCGGGGTCAAGGACGGACCTCAACAATTAGAGCACATTCCGTCCCTGGGGCTTCCGAAGGGCCCCTGGCATGGGTTATGCTGTGGTGAATATTCTTCAGAGCCTTAAGAGGCCAAGGCCCGCCGCCCGGCGGCGGCAGCGCGCGGCCGGGATAACCCGGCCAGCAGGCACCATGGAGGGGAGGAGGGCTTGGCGTGAACTGGGGACTGTCACGCCTGCGCAACAAGATGCTGCAACTGCGCATCGGCGGGCGCGCCCTGGACCCCCTGGCCCGGCAGAACCTGCACGCCCTGGATGGCCTGCGCCTGGATGCCCCGGCCCGCGAGCACCGCTACGTGGTCATGGACCTGGAAACCACCGGCCTGGACCCCACCAGGGACCGCGTGGTCAGCGTGGGGGCCTTCAGGGTGGTGCAGGGCCGGGTCAAGCTGGGCGAGGTATTCAGCGAGCTTTGCAACCCCGGGCGCGACATACCGGTGGAGTCGATCAAGGTGCACGCCATCGTGCCGGACATGATCCGGGACGCCCGCGACGCCTGGGAGGTGTTCGACGATTTCCTGGCCTTCATCGGCACCGACATCCTGGTGGCCCACTACGCCGCCTTCGACACCTACATACTCAACCTGGCCATGAAGGCCCGCTCGGGCTTCGCCTTGCAGAACCTGGTGCTGGACACCGTGGAGATGTGCCGCGCCCTCTTGCTCAAACCCGATCCCTATGGGGTGTACGTCGATTTCAAGAAGTGCAGCCTGGACATACTGGCCGAGATTTATGATTTGGAGGTGCCCGAGAGACACACCGCCCTGGGCGACGCCCTGACCACGGCGCTCATATTCCAGCGCTTCCTGCAAATGATGGAGCAGGAAGGCTCGGGCAACCTGCGCGACCTGGTGAGGATCGGCGCCATGGCGTCCTAGCGAACCCCCCAGCGGCTAACAACCCGCCGAGGCCCCCGGGCAGGGGCGGCGGGCCGGTCGAGATAGGCTTTTTGGCAGGCAATCGCGTCCCAATGGTCCAACAAGCGTGGGAGGAGAATTCAATGGCTGAGGACAAGGTCGTAGAGCAGGGTGGCAAATACTATCCCCCCCAGTCCTTCGTGGCTAAAGCCCACATCAAGGACATGGACACCTACCGCCAGATGTACGAGCGGTCCGTGAAGGACCCCGAGGGCTTCTGGGGCGAGGTGGCCGAGGGCTTCCACTGGCAGAAGAAGTGGGACAAGGTCCTGTCCTACAACTATCACCGCAGCAAGGGCCCCATTTCCATCAAGTGGTTCGAAGGCGGCAAGACCAACATCACCTACAACTGCCTTGACCGTCACCTGGCCACCCGCGCCAACCAGACGGCCATCATGTGGGAGGGCAACGAGCCCGGCGAAGACAAGGTTATCACCTACCAGCAGATGTACGAGCAGGCCACCAAGTTCGCCAATGTGCTCAAAAGCCTGGGTCTCAAGAAGGGCGACCGCGCCACCATCTACATGCCCATGATCCCCGAGCTGGCCATCGCCATGCTGGGCTGCGCCCGCATCGGCGTCATCCACAGCGTGGTCTTCGGCGGCTTCTCCGCCGAGTCGTTGAAAGACCGCGTGGTGGACTCCAAGTGCGCCATCATGATTACCAGCGACGGCACCTACCGCGGCGCCAAGGCCGTCACCTTGAAGCAGATCGCCGACGACGCCATGAAGGGCGCCGAGAAGGAAGGCGTCAAGGTGCCGCACTGCGTGGTGGTGCAGCGCGTGGGCGAGGGCAAGGGCATCGACTGCCCCATGGTGGCCGGCCGCGACCAGTGGTGGCACGATGTGATGAAGGACGCCCCCGTGGGCTGCGAGCCCGAGTGGATGG
>JAKAGJ010000532.1 GCA_021815655.1 Deltaproteobacteria bacterium
GCTGGCCCTTGGCGGCAATAATCAACTATCAGCCATAGTTAATCCATCAGCCCTCTGCCCGTCCCTCCAACTACCTGCCCTGACGCTCTTGCCCGGCAACCCCGGGGCAACCCTCCAAGGCCCTGGTGCTAACCCCCCAATGCGAGGAGGCCTGCGGGCAGATCGTAGAGGGCCAGTAGATAATTTCATATTAATAACGATATGTTGCCTCTCAAGCCTCCGGCCGGGGCTGGTCGCGGGGCCGGGCCGGCCCCTGCCGGGCGGCGGCGCTTGGGTGATTGGCCCTAGCTGGCCCTGGGGGGCCTCCCCGGGCAAATTGAGATTATTACGGTCCCCAATAGGGGCCTTCGTTCTATTTCCAGAAACAGGCGCCTCACATAAATTGGTAGGCGAGGGTAGCTATGGAGCAGGGGAGGCCAATGAGCCTGCATCGCGCAAATCATGTCGGCCGCGGAGTCCACCTGAAAGGACCGGGCCGCACCTCTTGGCCGGAGCGAGGCCATCCCGCCATGCCCGGGCTCCATCAATCCATAGGGCGCCCGTCCGGCCAGAGCCGCCACACTGGTGGGGATTGCCTGACGGGCGCCGGCCTTTTTGACCTTAACGGCAATAACGGCTAATAGGCATGGAGGGAAGTATGTTCAGCAATTGGATCACGAGGGGCGGCCTGTTGGCGGTCCTGACCCTGCTGCCCAGCCTGGCTTGGGCGGCGGGCGGAGGTGGGGCCAGCGAGATCGTGGTGGTGGCCGACACCCGCCAGCTCACGGGGGCCAACTTCTATTTCTCCGAACTCTACAACGACAACATGTGGATGTTCGCGGCATGGGCCGTGATTCTGACCACGGCCTGCGGCGCGGTGCTGGGCGTGGTGATGGACTTCATCATGAAGCGCACGGGCATCGACCTGACCAAGCGCAGCATCGTCGAGCACTAGGCCGCAACCTGGCCCCCAACGTTAAGGAGCACAGACTATGGAATGGATGTACATGCACATGCCCATCTCGGGCGTGGACATTCTGTGGCCCGGCCTGGTGCTGATCGGGTTCTCGGTGGGCTGCATCGGCGGGTTTTTTGGCATGGGCGGCGCTTGGATGGTCACTCCCGGCCTTAACATCCTGGGCTTCCCCATGGCGTTCGCCATCGGCACCGACATCGCCCACATGGCCGGCAAGTCCATGATTTCCACCATGCGGCACGCCAAGTTCGGCAATGTGGACTACAAGCTGGGCATCGCCATGATCGTGGGCACCATGATCGGCATCGAGGCCGGCGCCCAGCTCATCATGTACCTGGAGCGCCTGGGCACCGTGGGTCCCGTGGTGCGCTGGGTGTACGTGGTGCTCTTGGCCATGATCGCCTGGCTGGTCTTCTATGACTACGCCAAGGCCGTGCGCTCCGACAAGCAGGCCGTCAAGGATGGCGGCAAGGCCACTGGCCAGGGCGGCATCAACTGGGCCCCCGCCCTGCACAAGATCAAGATACCGCCCATGATGGAGTTCAAGCAGGCCGGCATCACCTGCTCTCTGTGGCTGCCCTTCGTGGTGGCGATCTTCACGGGCGTGCTGGCCGGCTTCCTGGGCATCGGCGGCGGTCTGATCCGCATGCCCGCCCTGGTCTACCTCATCGGCGCCCCCACCCACGTGGCCGTGGGCACCGACCTGTTCGAGGTCATGATCTCCGGCCTGTACGGGGCCTTCACCTACAGCCTGAAGGGCCGCATCGAGATGGTGGCGGTCTTCGTGATGCTCACCGGCGCGGCCATCGGCGCCCAGATCGGCGTGGTGGCCACCAAGTATGCCAAGGGCTACGGCATCCGCATCCTCTTCGGCTGCGCCGTGCTGTGCTGCCTGGTGTCGGTGGTGCTCAAGGAGTTCAAGTTCAACGACCTGGCCGCCGTGGTGGTGTTGAGCTCCATCGGCATCATCAGCCTTTACATCATCAAGATCATGGTCGGTGGCGCCATAAACGAAGTGCGCGAGAAGAAGGCCGGCGCCGCCCAGGCCGCGGCCCACTAGAGCTTAAGGAGATCGCTTAATGAGAAAGAACCGACTGCTCCCGACCCTGCTGGCGGCTTGCCTCTTGTTGGCCTTCTCCGCCGGGGCGGCCCTGGCCGGCGGCCAGGTTTTCCAGGGCACCGCCGTCTCCTTCGACGCGGAAAAGAAGATCCTGGTGCTCAAGAACGACGAGGCCGACAAGAACAAGGTCGACAAGAACCTCAAGGAGATCACCTTCGACCTGAGCAAGGCCAAGGTAGGCGCCCCGGCCTCTCCCGGCGACAAGATGCGCGTGTCCTACGACGTGGTGGGCGACAAGTACGTGGCCACCAAGGCCATGAACGTCAGCAAGCAGGACCTGCGCAAGTCCAAGTAGCTCCCACCTCCCTCCAACCGCCCCGGGGCCGACCATGGCCCCGGGGCGCATAACCCAGGAGCGGCCATGGACAAGAGCAGGACCATCATCATCGTCATCATGGACGTGCTGTTGCTGGCCGAGTTGGTATTTGCCATCTGGCTGTCCCATGACGACCCCAACGCCATCGCCTGGACCTTCAGCAAGGCCTTCGTGCCCCTGGCCCTGGCCACCGTGGTGGGGGCGCGTCTGGCGGTGCGGCGCTGGTCTCCGCCCTTGAGCGGCGAGATATACCGTCCCATGGGCATCATGGGACCTCGGGGCTAGCCTGAGGCCAGCGGCGTGAACCGGCAACCAGGAGCGAGGCGGTGGTAAAGAGGCTGGGCCAGACCCTGCGCCGCCTGATGGGCGGGCGCCAGGAGGCGCCTGAAGGCGATTTTCAGGACCTCAAGCTCAAGTTCCGCGAGTTCAAGTACCTCCTGCGGGCCAACAACGAGGTGCTGGCCCTCATCGCCGAAATCGAGACCCGCGCCGACGAGGCCGGCGGCGTGGGCCTGGACTTCATCCGCTCGCGCTACATCGCAGCCTCCGCCAAGGTCTACAAGATGATCCGCCACCTGGCGCGGCT
>JAKAGJ010000533.1 GCA_021815655.1 Deltaproteobacteria bacterium
GGGGATGTCCTTGGGCCCGGCCAGGGCGCCGCAGACATAGATGCCCGGCCGGCTGCTGGCCACCGGGCTGAAGGAGCCGCTCTTGACGAACTGGGTGCTGGCCAGTTCCACTCCCAGGTCCCGGCAGAGCTGGGCCGTAGCCGGGTCCACCTCCAGGCCCTGGGATAGCACCACCAGGTCGAAGTCCTCGCTCAGGGCCTGGCCGTCCTCGCTGGCGTATTCCAGGCGCAGGGACTTGTCCGGCAGCTCGGCGATGGAGTGCACCCGGCTGCGGATGAAGCGCACGCCCTTGTCCTTGGCCCCCTCGTAGGTGCGCTCGAAGTCCTTGCCGAAGGTGCGCATATCCATATAGAAGATGGCGGCGTCCAGCCCCTCGTGGCTGTGCTCCTTGGCGATCACCGCCTCCTTGATGGCGTACATGCAGCAAACCGACGAGCAGTAGGGGTGGTCGCAGTTGTTGATGTCGCGGCTGCCCACGCATTGCAGCCAAGCGATTTTCTTGGGCTCCTTTTCATCGCCCGGGCGCACCAGGTGCCCCATCCAGGGGCCGGAGGCCGAAAGGATGCGCTCGAACTCCAGGGCCGTGACCACGTTGGGGAAGCGGGTGTAGGCATACTGGGCAAAGGGCGACGGGTCGAAGGGCCTGAATCCGGCGGCCACGATCACCGCGCCCACGTTCAGGTCCAGATCCACATCCTGCTGGTCGAACTCCACGGCATCGGCCGGGCAGACTTTCTCGCAGGCCTTGCACTTGCCCTTCTGGAAGAAGATGCAGTTGTCCTTGTCGATGACATATTTCAAGGGCACGGCCTGGGGGTACTTGACATGGGCGGCATGGCGCTTGTTCAGGCCGCGGTTGAATTCGTCGTCCACCTTCTTGGGGCACTTGGCGGCGCAGGCCCCGCAGGCGATGCACTTTTCCAGGCTGATGTAGCGGGCCCGCTGCTTGAGCTTGACCTGGAAATCTCCGGGCTGGCCTTCGATGCCCCGCACCTCGGTTTGGGTGAGTATCTGGATATTGGGATGGCGGCCACACTCCACCAGCTTGGGGGAGAGGATGCACATGGAGCAGTCATTGGTGGGGAAGGTCTTGTCCAACTGCGACATGGCCCCGCCGATGGCGGAGGACTTCTCCACCAGATAGACCAGATAGCCGGTGTCGGCCAAGTCCAGGGAGGCCTGTATGGCGGCCACACCGCCGCCCACCACCATTACGGCCCCCACGGTTTTTTGTTGTCGCGCCTTGGTAGTCATGCCCGCTCCTTGCTAATGGCGTGAATGGCGGCCGAGATCATGCGGCTTTAGTCCTTGGAGGCCGGTTTTCGGAGTCGAACCGAACAGGATGCCCGCTAGAGCATCCTCGCCGGGTTTGCAGCCCGCGGGGAGCCCGGCTCCCGTAACCGGCCTTGGCGAAAGGGTCATCAGGCCGTGGCCTTCTGGGGTTGCTCGGTCCAGGCTGGCCCCAATTCGCGTACCCGCCCCACGAAGTCGCGGCAGGTCTGGGCGAACTGAGGGCCCATGGCCGAGGAGTTGTAGAACATCTCCAGACGCCCCGGGTCCAGGCCGGTCTGGGCCAAAAGCTGCTTGGCATAGGCCACCCGCCGGGTGGCCTTGTAATTGCCAGTCTTGTAATGGCAGTCGTCCAGCAGACAGCCGGACAGGAACACCCCGTCGGCGCCATCCTCGAAGGCCCTGAGCATGTGCAGGATATCGATGCGCCCGGTGCAGGGCACCCGGATGATGCGCACATTGGCGGGGTATTGCAGCCGCATGGCGCCGGCCAGGTCGGCGGCGGCGTAGGAGCACCACTGACAGCAGTAGGCCAAGATTCGCGGCTCGAAGTTTTCAGACATGCTTGGAACCTCCTCCCGTGCGATTGACAATGGCCGAGGCTGTGCCCTCCCGGGGTTTCTACCCAGGCTGGCGGCCGGCAGGTGAAGAGGCTTTGCGGGGCGCTATAAACAGACGGGGCTGTTCGCGGGCTTAACCTGCCTACCGAACCCGGGTAGAGTTCGCTCGGGATACTCAGGTGAAGCCGAACGACAGACGCATGAATCAGCCTTCGAGTACGGGTGTGTTGACCCAAGTAAGATAGTTCAGATTTTTCAATCCAACAAATAGATAATTACGATGGGCCTTTTTGCCATGTATTGGAGCGGCTGATTCACAGGGACGGGTCCAGAGGGCGGCAGTGAACGGCAAGCGAGAGGTGGTGCCTGGCCCGGCGCGGTATGCCAGGCCGCAAATCTTGAGGGATCCGGATCGCAACTCCGGTGGCGATAAGGGCTGCCGAAGGAACAGGTTCCGTCCCCATGAAGCAGGCGGCGCCAGGCCGCCTTGCGCAGGGACGGGCCCCAGGGGCAGGCTCCTCCGGCAGCCCTGTTGACGAAGACGGTCCAGGCCTAGGCGGTGACGCTGATGCCGCTGGCGCTCTGGTCCTGGCTGCTGCTCAACAGGCTCGACAGGCTGCTGCTCATGCTCTCCTGGTATCGGGACTTGCCGTAGTTCTCCAGCAGGGCGGACAGCAGGTCGGCCAGGCTCTGGCTGGCGGTGGTGCTGCTGGTGCTGCTGGTATCGCTGGCCGAACTGGTGGAGCTGGACGAGGAAGTGGCCCCCCCACCGGCCCCGCCCGGGGGCGGCCCCGGAGGCGGCCCCATGGCGGACATGGCCTCCTCGAACTGGCTTTGGCTCAAGCTCCCGGTGCCCTCGCTGTCCAGGTTGCTCCACATGTTATTGGCCTGTTCCTCGCTGACATCGTCCGGGCGGCCGGCCAGGAACTCATCCTGGGTAACCGAACCGTCGCCGTTGGTGTCCAGCTTGCTGAACAGCTCGCTGGGATCCGGGGGACCACCGGCAGCGCCGGAGGCCTGGGACATGTTCATGGCGCCCATGGGGGGTGGCCCCGCGCTATTCATGAGGTTGATCAATTCGCTGTCGCTGAGCTTGCCGGCCTTGTATTCG
>JAKAGJ010000534.1 GCA_021815655.1 Deltaproteobacteria bacterium
AGGAAATGGTCTGGCTGAAGGAGACCTACGGCGTTAAGTCGGTGATCTTCGACGACGACAACTTCTTCATCAACCTCAAGCAGGTGATGGAAATCTTTCAGGGCATGATCGAGCGCAAGCTCGGACTGCAATGGAACGCCATCGCCGTCTCGGTCTTCCTCCTGGACGAGGAACTTCTGGAGGTGATGAAGGAGAGCGGCTGCCAGTTCGTGGACCTGGCCATCGAGTCCGGTGTGGAGCGGGTGCTCAAGGACATCATCCACAAGCCGGTGAAGCTGGACAAGGCCCGGCGGCTGGTGGACAAGTGCCAGGAGTTGGGCATCGATGTCTCGGCCAACTTCGTGGTGGGCTTTCCCGGCGAGACCTGGGATGAGATTCGCCAGACGCTTCGGTTCGCAGAGTCCATCAAGCTGGACTACGCCAAGATATTCATCGCCAACCCACTGCCCCGGACCAAACTGGAGGCCCTGGCCAAGGCATCGGGCTGCATGATCGAGGGCGCGGACCTCAGTTGGCAGTACGGCCGCATCGCCACCGACGAGTTCCGCCCCCAGGACCTGGCCATCCTGCGCGCCTACGAATGGGACCGCATCAACTTCAGCACCCCCGAGAAGCGCGCCAAGGTGGCTCGCATGATGCGGGTGAGCGAGGACGAGTTGAGGGACATCCGCCGTCAGACCCGCTTCTCCCTGGATTTCTCCTGCCAGCCGAAGCCTGGGGGGGAGGCCGACTAGCCATGGCCCAGACCCTGGCGGTCATACTGCCCAACTACAACCACGGGCGCTATCTGCCCGAGGCGCTCTCCAGCATGCTGTCCCAGGGCCGGCCGCCGGACGAGATCATCGTGGTGGACGACGGCTCCACCGACAACAGCCTGGAGATATTGCGCTCCATCGCCAGCCGCGAGTCCCGGCTCAAGGTGATCAGCTTCAGCCAGAACCAGGGCGTCATGGCCGCCGAGACCGCGGCGCTTGAGGCCTGCACCTGCGAGTTGGCCTACCACTCGGCCGCCGACGACCCGCTGCTGGAGGGCTTCTTCGAGCACAGTCTGGAGATGCTGGAGATGCACCCCCAGGCGGCCTTCGCCTGCACCGACTACATGACCTTCTATCCCAACGCCATGCGCGAGGTGCATTCCCTGGGCCTCAGGCCCTTCCCAGACTACATCTCGCCCGACCATCTCCTGGAATATGCCCGCCACCAGGTCGACCTGAGCCTGCCCACCCACTGCGCCACCTGGGTGCGCCGCCGCCGCGAGGAGAGCGGCGGCATCGTCAAGGGGATGTACTGGCACCACGATTGGTTCGCCGCCCTGGTGGCAGCCTTCCGCCACGGGTTCTGCTACTATCCCAAGCCACTCAAGGGCCTGCGCTGGAGCATGAATTCATACAGCCAGCGCGGCCAGCGCGACTTCGAGAGGCAGACCGGTGTGCTGCGCAACATGTTCGGCCTGCTTGAGTCGCCGGAATACGCCGACGTGCGAGACTGCTTCAAGATGCCCTCGGTGCTGGCCCGCTTCGGTTTCAAGATGATTCATCTCCTTCTGGACGAGGAGGATCTCTGGCCCTATTTCTCCTGGCCGCTGTTCCGCCTGGCCCTGCAACACGAGCGTTGCGCCTTGGAGAACTTCGACCCCCAGCCCTGGCGCTCGCCAAACCCCGCCAGCCAGCGGGCCCAGGCCCGGGAGGTGCTGGAGTACGTGGCCAACGAGGTGGAGACGCGTCTCAGGATCGAGCTGAAGCAAAACAACTGGGGCACGGCCTTGTACAACGCCGAACGTCTGCGCGACCTCAAGCCGGGCAACGCCAAGGTGCGCTACGTCGAGGGGCTGGTGCTGGCCACCATGGGCCGCCACAGCGAGGCCTTGGAATGCCAGGGGCGGGCCCTGGAGTTGGACCCCGGCCTGGTAGAGGCCCGCGCGGAGCGCGACCGCCTGGGCGAGATGCTGGAGAGCGCCGTCGGCCGGGGCGAGGCCATCGACGACCGTCCCCGGGACCCGGAGGTGGTGATACCCAAGGTCTGCCTGCAGACCCCCTTCACCTGGGTGCCCGACGCTTTCTCCCTGGTGGTCCACGGCCAGGGGGACCGCGAGGCCCTGGAGGCCACGCTGGAATCGGCGGCGGCCCAGACCGAGCCCTTCTGGGACGTGGTGCTGGTGGGTGCCCAGGAGGACAGGGACCTGCTGGAGATTTGGCGCGAGCGTCTGCCCCGCCTGCGCTACGACCTCATCAAGCCGCCGGGCCAGCCGCCCGAGTACTGGTGGCCCGGCCGCGCCCTGGAGCTGGTGCAGGGCCGCCATCTCTGCCTGCTGGCCGCCGGGGACCGCCTGGCCCCCGGCTTCCTGGCGGCGGCCCGCCGGGCCCTGTCCGCCGAGCCCGGGGCCCGCCTGCTGGCCTGCCCACGGGGCGGGGCGGTGGCTGGCCATGACCCCGGTTGGCTGGGGCCGGAGGAGCTGGCCGGCCTGGGCGATCAGGCGCTTGCCCTGGAGCGAGGCTTCATCCTGGACCGCCAGGCGACCCTGCCCGAACTGCTTTTGGGCGACGCGGCCTGGCACGGCGGCTGGCTGATGGCCCTGGCCGAGGGTCTGGGCCGGGGCCTGTACCTGTTGGAAGCGGGCCTGGTCGCGCTGGACCAATCCAACCCCTGGCCGGGCCGGCCCGACGATTTTCCCGACCTGGCCGCCGGTGCGGCGCGCTGGCTGTTGCGCTGTCTGAGCGGCGACGACCTGCGGGCCCTGCGGCCGCTCTTGACGCGCTTCCTGGGCCATAGCCGCCTGACGCCCCTGTTGATCGAGGCGGCGCTTTCGGGCGAGGGCTCCTGGAGCGAGGAGGCGCTGGCCATCCTGCGCCATGGGCTCTGGGCCCACCTGCATCAGGCAAGGCCCGCCCCGCCGGCGCGGCCCGAGGCGCCCTCCGCCACGGCGGCCCCGCCCGAGGAGGCCCTGGCGCGAGGGCGACA
>JAKAGJ010000535.1 GCA_021815655.1 Deltaproteobacteria bacterium
CCCGCCGGGCGCGGGCGGCGGGGCTGGATTTGTCCATCGCCAGCCAGGTGCACGCCGGCAATGTGCACGAGTTCGCCAGCCTGGCGGAACTGGTGCAGGACCTGGACGCCCGGGAGTGGGGTATCGACGCCCCCTGCCTGGCCGGGCGCCTGGGGCGGCACCCCGAGCTGGCCGTGAGCCCGGCTGAGGCGGCCCAGGCCATGGCCTACGCCTTTGGCGGCTCCTACCACGGCAGCGGGGTGGGCCAGGAGGGACAGGCCATGGCCTGCGGCCTGCACCTGGCCACCGTGGCCGCCGACGGGCGCGTGGCCCAGTGCGGCTTCTATCTGGATCAGCCCCTGGGCTGGGCCCAGGAGGGGCTGTGGACCTGCTGGGACCGGCGGCGCCCCCGCGAGTTGGCCGAGGTGGCGGGCTGCCGGGAGTGCCCGGTGGCCCTGGATTGCGGCGGCGGCTGCCGCTTTCGCGCCGCGGCCCCGGACCGCCCCGACGCGGTGATGTGCGCGGCCCTGGGACAGCCCCTGCCCACTGGCTA
Source organism: Deltaproteobacteria bacterium (assembly GCA_021815655.1). Lineage (GTDB taxonomy): Bacteria > Desulfobacterota > Desulfarculia > Desulfarculales > Desulfarculaceae > JACRDC01. Next base: position 533 of record JAKAGJ010000535.1, read on the forward strand.
GCCACCAGGCCGGCCCCGGGGCGCGATTGCCCTTGTGCCCGCCGGGGGGCCTGGCTAAGATCAAACCGGAATACAAGGAGGCCGCGATGGCCAAGTGGGAATACATGTCGGTGTGGGTGGACCGCAACTGGGAGGTCAAGTCCATCGTGGGCTATGAGGAGAAGCGTGACACTCTCCCCTTCCTCAACGAGTTTTTGAACATCATCGGCCTGGTGGGCTGGGAGATGGTGGCCGTGGTGCCGGTGGAGGTGGGGCACCGCCTGTTCTTCAAGCGGCCCAAGACTTAGCCCGCCCCGCCAGGCGATCCCAGCGCGATTCCGCCCGTCCCTTCCGGCCGGCGGGCTCAGGCCCAGGCCTGCTGCCGGCCGGCGAAGAAATCCACCACAAAACTGATGTGTTGCAACATGCCGTCGAAGGCGGCCTGGGTGTCGTGGTCACGGATGGCGGCCAGGACCTTCTCGTGCTGGGCGATCACGGCCTGGATGTTGGCCGGCGACTCGTACAGGTGGGCCAGGTTCTCGCGGATGCCATAGCGCAAGAGGTCGTAGAGGTGCTTCATGATGTGTATCTGCACCGGGTTCTTGCTGGCGTAGGCGATGCACATGTGGAAGTGGGCGTCCTCCTCGAAGGCCAGGCCGCCCTTCTCGATGTTTTCGCGCATGGCGGCCAGGCTTTTTTCGATGATGCGGATGTCCTCCTCCGTGGCCCGGCGGGCGGCCAGGGCGGCGGCGTTGCACTCCAGGCCCAGGCGCACCTCCAACAGCTCGGTCAGGGTGGCCTCGTGGCCGTCCAGGAGCGATTTGAGAGGGTTGCGGTCCTGGTCCGCCTGGGGCTGGCGCACGAAGGTGCCCTGGCCCTGACGGTGCTCCAAGAGGCCGCGGTCCACCAGCTTGTTGATGGCCGCGCGCACCGTGGGCCGGCTGACGCCCATGGACAGCGCCAGCTCCCGTTCGGGCAAGAGCTGCTGCCCCGGCTTGAGTTGGCCGCGAAAAATCAGGTCGCGCAGTTGCTCGAAGACCTGATCGGATACCTTCTTGGGTCTTACGACTTCAAAAATGGTTTGCGCTCTTTTCTGCCGCCGCCCCGGTCCGGCTTGCCAACGGCCCCCGAGGGTTAGCCGCCCTGGCCGCCGCGCTCCAAGCCCGCGGCGTAGACCTGGATAACGTGCTTGACCGCCACGTCCTGGCCGGCCCGGGACAGGGCGTCGCTGATCTGCAACATGCAGGCCGGGCAGGAGGTGGTCACGCCACGGCAGCCGCTGGCCAGAATGTTTTGCAGCTTGCGCTGGCCTATGGCCGCCGATTGCTCATAGTGCAGCAGGTTGAAGCTGCCGCCCATGCCGCAGCACCAGTCCGCCTCGGCCATCTCCACCAGTTGGCAGCCCGGCGTGGCCGCCAGGAGCTGGCGGGGCTGGGCGGCCACCCCCAGGGACTTTTTCAGGTGGCAGGGATCGTGATAGGTCAACCTGTCCGCCTGGCCCCCGGCTGGCCCATTGGCACTAGCCAACATCTGCTTATCTACCAAGAACTGGCTGATGTCAATGGCCTTTTGGCTGATAGCCTCCACTTGGGCCTTTTCGGCGGGACTTAGCCCCTGGCTCATCAGGGGCCAGAGCTTCTTGATGGCGCTCAAGCAGGTGGCGCAGGCCGTGACCAGATAATCGAAGCGCTCGGGGCGCAGGCGGGCCAGGTTGTGCCGCAGCATCTGCTCAAAGGCCTGGGTATCGCCGGCGGACAGGGCCGGCATGCCGCAGCAGGCCTGGGTCGGCGGGATGGCCAGGCCCACGCCGTGATGCCCCAAGACCTTGACCACGGCCTGGCCCACCTCGGGATAGACCTTGTCGATGAGGCAACCCACGAAGAAGGCCACCCGGGGCTTGCCCGGCGCGGGCGCGCTGTTCATCTCGGGAATGAGCGCGTGCAGGGGCTTGGCGGCCAGGCGGCGGAAGTGGCGCTCGCCCAGGGGGGAGGTGAAGCGGGCGCAGGAGGTGCCCAGCAGCTCGCTGGCCGGCTTGGCCAGCACGCCTTGCAGCTTGGGGGCCAGGCTCAAGAGCAGGTTGAACAGGGCCGGCCGGGCCAATAGCCCCCGGAAGATGAGCTTCTTGGCCGGCGAGAGCCCCTGGTAGCCGGCCAGGAGCGCCCGGGCCTTCAGGAAGATATCCAGGGCCTTGACACCGCTGGGGCAGTTGGCGGCGCAGGAGCCGCACAGGAGGCAATGGCTCAGGCGTTCCTGCACGGCGGCGGCGTCTTGCACCATGTCCTTGGCCAGGCCATCCAGCAGGGCCAGCTTGCCCCGGGCCACGTCGGACTCGCGGCCGGTCTGGGCGTAGAGGGGGCAGACCGACTGGCACAGGCCGCAGCGCATGCAGACCACCAGTTGATCTTCAAGCTCCCCCAGCAGGCGGGCCAAATCGCGGGGAGATC
>JAKAGJ010000536.1 GCA_021815655.1 Deltaproteobacteria bacterium
CAAGACGGTCATCGAGCGCCTCGGCGACCCCCTGGTGCACCTGATCCGCAACAGCGTGGACCACGGAATTGAAGCGCCCGCGCTGCGCCAGGCCGCCGGAAAGCCGGCCGTGGGCGTGGTCACCGTGACGGCGGTGCACTCCGGGGCTTATGTGCTCATCCAAATCCAGGATGACGGCGCCGGCCTGGACCCGGAAGTGATCCGCGCCAAGGCGGTGGAAAAAGGCCTGATCGAGGCAGGCGCCGATCTGAGCCGCAAGCAGATTTTCGACCTGATTTTCGAGCCCGGCTTTTCCACGGCCAAGGCCGTGACCGACGTGTCCGGACGCGGCGTCGGCATGGACGTGGTGCGCAGCAATATCCGCAGCCTCAAGGGCGAGGTGGACATCGACAGCGTCAAGGGCCGGGGCACCACCATCACCCTCAAGTTGCCGCTCACCCTGGCCATCATCGACGGGCTCCTGGTTTCGGTGGCGGGCGACTTCTTTGTCATTCCGCTCTCGCACATAGAGGAATGCGTGGAGCTTACCCGCCAGGACCTGCGGGACTCCCACGGGCGTCACACCGTCACGGTGCGGGGCGAACTGGTGCCCTACGTCCAGCTGCGCGAGCGCTTCAAGGCCCACGGCCAGCCCATGGACATCGAGCAGGTGGTCATCATCAAGGTGGGAAAATCGCGCCTGGGCCTGGTCGTGGACCGGGTGATCGGAAACCACCAGACGGTGATCAAATCCCTTGGCCCCATGTTCAAGCACATCGATGTCATCAGCGGGGCCACCATCCTGGGGGACGGCACCTTGGCCTTGATCGTTGATATCAACGCCCTATGCAACGAATTGGGATTGCAGGAGAGAGAGATCAGGGTGGAGCGGTAAGGCCTCTCCCGGGGGAACTTACGATCACCTAGACGGTTTGGGGTTTGGGTAGCAGCTAAAAGGGGGCACCGACATGAGGCTTACCATAAAGATGAAGTTGCTGGGAGGGTTCGCGGCGATCATTCTGCTGCTGGCCTTCGGATCCATCATGGGCTTGTCCAGCATCTCCAGCATCAACGATCTCATGGACCACATACTGCAACGTCTCTACCCCAAGGTGGAACTGGCGTTCAGGGTTGACCAGAAACTCGTGGAGATCAGCCGCGCCGAGCTGCTATTGGCCCTGGCTGAGGATCAAAAAGAGATGACCGCCCAGGCCGAGTTCATGCAGCAGGCCGGCAAGCAACTGGAAACCGCGCGCGACAAGCTGCGCGACCTGGAGGACAGCGAGGGCAAGGCCCTCGTGGATCGATTCAACGCCAAGTGGGAGCAGTTTTCCGCGGTCAACAAGGAGGTCGTGGCCCTGGCCAAGCGCAACACCGACGTCTTGGCCAAGCGCCTCAGCCTGGGAGAGGGGCAGGCGGCCTACGAGCGCTGCGCGGCCCTTGTCCAGAAGGTCGCCGCCCAGGCCTATGCCGAGCAACAAAGAACCCAGGGTGACGCCACCAGGGCCGCTGGCCAACGGGCCAGGCTGGCCGAAAAAATCCTGCATGGCCTGACCGTTATTCAACGGGACGAAAGGGGCCTGGTCATGCAAACCACCAGCAAGGGTTCGCAGGAGTTGGCCAAGCAAATCGAGGCGCTCAAGTCCGATGTCAACGGTGATTTGACCGCCCTGGAGCGCCTGACTCCCACCGAACTGCAAGGCGGCCTGGCCGATTTGCGCGGGGCCTGGGGCAAGTTCGTCGAAATTGACCAACAGGTGGTGGCGGCCGGCATGGAAAACAGCAACCAGGCCGCCCATGAACTGGCCTCGGGCAAGGGACGCGAGTTGCTCAACTCGGCCCAGGAAATCCTGGCCAGCCTGGTGGTCAACAGCGAAAGGGACATGGACCGCGCCAGCAAGACCACTGACCAAACCGAAGCCCGCGCCCGTTGGATAATGCTGCTGGTGCTGGCGGTCTCGGTCCTCGTGGGCGCCGGGGTGGGGTTGTGGCTGGCCCTGGGCATCAGCAGGGGCCTGGGCAAGGCGGTGGGCCTGGCCGACACCATAGCCGTGGGCGACGTGAGCCATACCCTGGAGATCAAGCAAAAGGACGAGATCGGCCAGTTGGCCGAGGCCATGAACAAGATGACCCAGAACCTGCGCGACACGGTCAAGGTGGCCGAGCGCATGGCCGAGGGCGACCTGACCATGGAGGTGAAGGTGCTGGGCGAACGCGACGCGCTGGGTCACGCCCTGGAGAAGATGGTGGGCAAGCTCAAGGGCGTGGTCAGCGAGGTCCAGTCGGCGGCCCACAACGTGGCCTCGGGCGCCCAGGAGATGAGTTCGGGCTCGGAGGAGCTTTCCCAGGGCGCCACCGAACAGGCCGCCGCCGCCGAGGAGGCCTCCTCCTCCATGGAGCAGATGGGCGCCAACATCACCCAGAACGCCGACAACGCCCAACAGACCGAGAAGATCGCGGTGAAGGCCGCCCTGGACGCCCAGGAGAGTGGCAAGGCGGTGGGCGAAACCGTGGAGGCCATGAAGGATATCGCCAAGCGCATCACCATCATCGAGGAGATCGCCCGCCAGACGGACCTGTTGGCCTTGAACGCCGCCATAGAGGCGGCCCGGGCCGGTGAGCACGGCAAGGGCTTTGCCGTGGTGGCCTCTGAGGTGCGCAAGCTGGCCGAGCGCAGCCAGACGGCCGCCGGCGAGATCAGCCAGCTTTCCTCGGGCAGCGTGCAGATCGCCGAGCAGGCGGGCTCTTTGCTTACCAAGCTGGTGCCTGATATCCAGAAGACGGCCGAACTGGTGCAGGAGATCACCGCCGCCAGCGCCGAGCAGAACGCCGGAGCGCGGCAGATCAACGAGGCCCTGGCCCAGTTGGACCAGGTGATCCAGCAGAACGCCCAGGCCTCGGAGGAGCTGGCCTCCAGCTCCGAGGAGCTGACCAGCCAGGCCGAGATGCTGCAAGAGACGATCAGCTTCTTCAAC
>JAKAGJ010000537.1 GCA_021815655.1 Deltaproteobacteria bacterium
GCCCTGGAGGGACTGCCAGGGGCCCTGGCCCCGGCGGAACTCCACCTCGCCGCTGTAGGCCCGCACCTCGCCCAGGGGGCCGGGCTCGGCCGCCAGGGCGGAGAGCGGCAGGAGCAGCAGGAGCACGAACAGGGTGAACGCCCGGCACAGGGTCCGGCACGGGTTTTTTGCCTTGGTCACGTTGTATATCCTCCCCCGCCGGGTTAATGCCTTGCATTGCTTATCGGCCGTAATTCTACAACACTTTAGGCCCCCGGCAAATCGGCGGTCATCTGCTAGAATTGAACCGTTTCCGGCCGCGCGGTCCATCGTGGCCCGTTGTCGGACCTTCCCCCCAGGCCAGGCGCCCGCGCCACCCCAAGGAGGTTTTCGCCATGAGCATCTTTGTCATCGACGAGCAGAAATGCCACAAGGACGGCATATGCGTGGCAGAATGCCCGGTGCGCATCATCGAGATGCCCGACCCCGAGGCCCCGCCGCGGCCCATCGCCGGGGCCGAGGAGCTGTGCATCAACTGCGGCCACTGCGCGGCGGTCTGCCCCCATGGGGCGCTATCGCTGGCCTCCATGCCCCTGGATCTGATGCCGGCCATCAGGAAGGAGCTGGAGATAACCCCCGAGCAGGCCGAGCAGTTCCTGCGCTCCCGCCGCTCCATCCGGGCATATAAAAAGGAGGAGCTGGACCGAGCCACCCTGCAGAAGCTCATCGAGCTGGCCCGCTTCGCCCCCAGCGGCCACAACTCCCAGCCCCTGCAATGGTTGGTGATCTCCGGCCGCGAGCAGCTCAAGGCCCTGGGCGGGGTGGTGGTGGAGTGGATGCGCTGGGTCATCAAGGAGCAGCCGGCCATGGCCGCCCTGATGCACCTGGAACGCACCGTGGGCGGCTGGGAGGCCGGCATGGACGTGGTGTTGCGCAACGCCCCCCACGTGGTGATCGCCCACTGCGAGAAGGAGAACCGCTTCGGGCCCCAGGCCGGCACCCTGGCCCTGGGCTACCTGGAGCTGGCCGCCTTCAGCCTGGGCCTGGGGGCCTGCTGGGCCGGCTACTTCCAGGCCGCCTCGCTCTTCTTCCCGCCCATGCAAAAGGCCCTGGGACTGCCGGCCGGGCACCTGCCCCTGGGCTGCATGATGGTGGGCAAGCCCAAGTTCCATTATCACCGCCTGCCCCTGCGCAACCAGCCGGTCATCACTTGGCGCTAGGAGCCTGTCGGAGTAACACGCAGACAGGCTCCTGGCGCGGGCCATGGACGGCTTTCTCCGGCACACTCCTAGACGCCGGACGCCAAGGCAAAAAGCCGCGCCTCCCGCCCGGGCGGGAGGCGCGTCGTGTTTAACATGCCAAACCGCGCGATTGGGTCTAGAACCCCCAGGTGAGGGAGAGCCCCACCTCCTGGCGGCTGAAGATCGCCCCGCTCAGCACCAGGCCCAGGCCACGGCCCAGGTCGGCCTCCACGCCGGCCAGGAGCCCCCAGTTGTCCTGGCCCTTGCTGGAGAAGCTGTAGATGGCCCAGGAGCCGTCGGGGCGGTCCCAGTGGTCCTCGTCCTTCAGTTCGGAATAGGCATAACCCAGGCCCAGATAGGGCAGCAGGGGCCCCAGGCGCCAGTGGGCCAGGGCGTTGCCCTCCACCCGCCAGTAGTCCACCTTGCCCTCCACGGCCACCCCGCCCTGGTCGGTGGTCCAGCCGTTGGTGGAATGCCAATGGTCGATGCCCCGGTCGTCCCAGCGCAGATAGGAGAGGCCGACGGTCAGCCCCAGGCCCCGTGGGTCCTCCCAGACCAGGCCCCGGGCCCCCAGCCCCCAGACGAAGACCGGCTTTAGCCTGGCCTCCCACTGGCCGTTGGAGAGCGTCTCGGCGAGAACGCCGCCCTCGGCCAGGCCGGCCTGGGCAAAGACCGTGAGCCGGCGGTGCAGCCCATAGCCCAGGGTGGCCATGTGCAGGCGATCGTTGTTCAGTTTCATGCTGGTGGCCGCCTCGGAGCCCGGGACGCCGCTCTCGCTGGAAAACTCCACGGTGTCCTGGAAATTCTCGCGGGCCTGCCAGGCCGTGCGCGCCGAGAGCCGCCAATGGCCGGCGGCGGCCATGCCCGGCCCGGCCCCCTGGACCATGTTCCGCGCCGGGGCCGCCCAGGACGGCCCCGCCCCCAGGCAGCACAGGGCCGCCAACACCGCCAAGCCTACCCGCATCCGCATCCTTGACCTCCCCGGGTTCGCCGCCATCGGTGATCGCCCCACGGACACCCATCGCCCCTAGAAGGCGTAGGCCAGGCCCAGCCCGGCCTCCCAGGCCGCCAGGAAGGCCCCCTGGACCTGGAGGCTCCAGCCGCGCCCCAGCTCGCAGGCCAGGCCGGCCTTGAGGGCCAGGATGTCGCGGTTGTCCGTGGCGTCCAGGGTGTACTGGTCACGCTCGGTGGGGGAATAGGTCCAGGTTTCGCTGAACTTCACCTCGGAATACATCAGGCCGGCCCCTACGTAGGGTGTGAAGTAGCCCAGCTTCCAGAGCAGGGTGAGGTCGGCCTGCAAGCGCCAGTAGTCCACCTTGGAGTCCACCACGGTGCCGTCACTCGTGGTGGTCCAGCCCGCGGGCGAGCGCCAGTAGTTGACGCCCCGGTCGTCCCAGCGCAGGTATTCCACCCCCAGCACCAGGCCCAGGCCCTTGGGATGGCTCCAGATCAGGCCCTTGGCCCCCAGTCCCCAGACCAGGCTGTCCTGCAGGTGGGACTCCCAGACGAAGCGGCCGCCCAGGGTTTCCTTGAGGATGCCGCCATGGGCCAGGCCCACCTTGGCCAGCAGGTTCACCCGGGGGTGCAGGCCATAGGCCAGGGTGACCATGTGCCGCCGGTCGTCCTTGATCTTGAGTTCAGTGGCCGCCCGAGCCGCGCTGCCGTCGCCGGCATAGGTGGCGTGGTCGGTGGAGTCCTTGAAGTCCTCCTGGAAGACCCAGGTGCCCTCCA
>JAKAGJ010000538.1 GCA_021815655.1 Deltaproteobacteria bacterium
ATCTGATGAAGCCAAAGGCAAAGCAAAAACCAAAGCCAAAAGCAAGACGGGCGGGGATAAACCCCGCCCCTTGCTACATCAAGAAGCAATTACAAGATGACGCAGGTATAAGCCAGCGCCGCCGCGTGCAAGGCCACCAGCCAGGCTCTAGAACGAGCGCAGGCCCGCGGGCCCGCCCATCATGCCCATGAGCACCGAGAAGCCCACCACCAGCCCGATCAGCAATACCAGGCCGAACAGCAGGAAGATGGGCAGCACCAGGGCCGAGAAGGCCCGGCCCTTGCCGATGCCGTGGGAGGCGGCCAGGCCGGCCGTGAAAGCCACCACGTACCAGACCAGTCCGGCGGCCAGGCCCACCCCGGGCACCACCAGGAGCACCCCGGTGGCCTGGGCATAGGCGTTGGCGCGGAAGGTGGCGCGGAAGCCCCGCTTGGCCCCGCCCAGCACGAACAGCATGGCGTGCACCACCGCCGCCGTGACAAAGAGGATGGCCAGCACCTGCAAGGGGCCCAGGAACATGCTCCACAGGGCGCTGGAGCGGCTCATCTCCGACCAGCCCAGGGCCACCTGCCAGAAGACCGAGAGGGCGTGGGACAGGGTGCCCAGGATCAGGCCATAGGACAGGGACCAGCCCAGGCCGGGCAGGCCAGGCGTGGCCAAGGTCCGGCCCGGGTGCCCCAGCATCTGCCAGGTGGTGCGCCAGAGCCGGGCGATTATGCCGCCCTCGCCCTCCCAGGCCGGACCGCCGGCCAGGTCCGCCGGCGCGGTCCCTTCCTGGCCGAGCTGCTCGGTCAGGGTGGCCAGGCCGTCGCAGGGCGCGGCCGTGAACAGGGGCGGCGGCGAGGGCGCGGCCGGGGTGTCCTGTTCCTGGCCGCAGGTGGGGCACAACCGGGTGTTGGGCAACCCGCCGGAGGCGGCGGTCTGTGGGTCCACCTGGGCGCCGCAGAAGGGGCAGACCTGGATCAAGAGTGGCCGCCCTTCTTGTTTTCGTTCTTGAGGCGCGACCAGCGTTGCAGGAAGCCGGCCACTCCGCCCACCAGGGCGCTGTCGCGGCCGGCGCGCTCCTCGGACAAAAGGCGGGCCTGCCCGGTCTGGCTGGTGGCGGCGCGCAGGCACTCCACGCGTTCCAGGCAGTTCCAGCAGCGCTCTCGCACCTCGCGCAGGCCGCCCTGGCTGCGCGGGAAGACCTTTTCCAGCACGCCGTAGCAGGACGGGCGCGGGTTCTCGCCGTTTTCCTGGGTCAAGGGCCGCCTCCCGGCTGGCGGGCTGGGGTTGGTCCCGCCGCTTTGGGGAGCATAAAGGCTGGGGCCGGCGGCGTCAAGCTCCCGGCGCGGCCAGGCTCTGGATCAAGCCAACTTTACAGCCACTTATCACCGGATGGCCAGGAGAACCCTCACTTCTCCTCCTCGCAGCCTCCGCTGAAAAGGCGGTGGGTCTCCAGGAGCTTGCGGGCCACGGCCGCCAGCTTCTGGTTGGTGTCGCGGCTGTGCCTTTGCATCTGGCGCAGGGCCTCTGCCTCGCCGATTCCCCGACTCCTAGCCAGGAACCACTTGGCCTGCTCGATGACCAGACGCTCGTCCCATTGCCGCTCCAGGCCGCGGCGCTCGACGGCCAGGGCGTGCAGGCGCTCCTGGGTGGCCCTGGCCATCTCCAGGGTGGCGGCCACCTGGTCGGCGCCGAGCGGCTGGGCCAGGAGGCCCAGGGCCCCGACGGCGGCCAGGGTCCGCCGGGCCAGGGGGTCCACCCGACCGCAGGCCACCACCACGCCCACCGAATCGGAGGATAGCACGCCTCCCAGGGCGGCGGCCTCCTCGGCGGCGTAGCCGTGCAGGTCCCAGAGCACCACCACCGGCCCGGCCGGCGGGGGCGCGGCCAAGGCCTGATTGAAGTCGCGCCAGCCTTGGGGTCCGTAACGCTGGTCCAGGATTTGGCGCAACTGGTCGGCCAGGGGGGATTGGGGCTTCTGCAAAAGCACGAGGACGGACTGCGGCATGGGGGCACCTCCCTTTGGGGAAGGCCCCCGGCAATATGCGCACCAGGCGTTTCTGGTTTTTAATGGCATTGATTACATGGTCTTGACCTGGCGGGTCCACGGACCTGCCGGCCTGGTTACGGTATACGGGTTCCGGCCTGCCGAAGCCTTCGGCAAGCCGGGCGGCCTGGACGCGGGACTTCCCACCGACTGGCCCGGATATTGCTTGGGATAGGGGTCAGGACTGTGTGACGGAGGTGTCCATGAAGCTGAGCGGCGTTCCCCTCAAGGCCCAGGCCCTGGCCCTGGCCAGCGGCGCCAAGGGCGCGGCCAACCCCACCAGCCTGGATTTCGGCCCCCTGCTCAGCAGGGCCTCGGGCGCCTCCAGCGGGGTGCTCCTGAGCCAACTGGCCAAGATCGCTATGCTTCAGTCCGGATCGCGCCTGGCCGACCTCTCCCCGGTCAGCGCCGGCGCGCCGCTGTCCAGCGGATTGGAAGGGGAGCTCAACCGCCTGGCCCAGCGTCTGGCCGCCGCCTCCCAGAAGGCCACCAATGCCGCCCCGGTCGCCAGCCAGGCGGAAAAAAGCTCCGCCTCCGGCCAAGCCGGCCGCCAGGACCTTGACGGCCTGATCCAGGCGGCGGACGACCGACACGGCGTGGACCCCAGCCTGGTGCGGGCGGTGATCACCGCCGAGAGCGACTTCGACCCACAGAGCCTGTCCTCGGCCGGGGCCATGGGCCTTATGCAGCTCATGCCCGGCACCGCCCAGGACCTGGGCGTGAGCAACCCCTATGACCCGGCCCAGAACATCGACGGCGGCACCCGCTACCTGGCCCAGATGCTGGAGCGCTTCGGCGGCGACGAAAAGAAGGCCCTGGCCGCCTACAACTGGGGCCCGGGCAACGTGGAGCGCGGCGGGCGCATGCCGCGCGAGACCCGCGATTACCTGCAAAAAGTGAGATCG
>JAKAGJ010000539.1 GCA_021815655.1 Deltaproteobacteria bacterium
GCGCTTCGGCCTGCTGGCGGGCCTGGGCCGGGGCTTCCGGACCCACCACCAGGCCTTCGCGGCCCTGACCGTGCTGGCCACCCTGGTTTTGAGCCTCTACTTCCGCGACGACAACTTCGTGCTCTTTTTGGTGGCCACGGTCTTGGTCTACATCCTGGCCTGCCAGGGGCTGCACATCCAGTTCGGCTTCGTGGGGGTGGTCAACTTCGCCGGGGCCTCCTTCTTCGGCGTGGGCTCCTACGTGGCGGCCATCCTGACCAAGCACACCGCCACCCCGCATCTCTTGGTGATCCTGCTGGGCGGCCTGGCCGCGGCGCTGCTGGGCTGCCTGCTCCTGGTGCCGGTGCTCAAGACCCGGGGACACTACGCGGCTTTGGTTACCATCGCCTTCGCGCTGTTGTTCCGCACCTTCCTGGAGGTGAACGACACCCTGGGCGGTCCCCAGGGGCTCAAATGCGACGGCCTCCATATCCTGGGCTGGGACCTTAACCAGGACCTGAGCCTGGGCGCCTTCGGCGGCTCCTTCTACCTGGGCTACATCCTGGTGATCCTGGTCCTGGTGGTGCTGGGCTTCGTGCTGGCCCGGCGCCTGGAGGACTCCTGGGTCGGCCTCAACATGGACGCCGTGCGCATGGACGAGACGGTGAGCGCCTGCTTCGGCCTGTCCATCCCCCGCTGGAAGATCACGGCGTTTACCATCGGCAACTTCTACTGCGGGGTGGCCGGCGCCCTCTACGCCATGATGCTGGGCTACATCGCCCCCAGCAACTTCGCCTTCGGCGACTCGCTCATACTACTCTCCATCGTCATCCTGGGCGGGCTGGGTTCCTTGTGGGGGGCGGTGGTGGCCACGGGCATCGTCATCCTGCTGCCCGAGAAGTTCCAGATATTGCAGGAATACCGCTTCCTGCTCTTTTCGGCCCTGGTGATCGTCATCCTGCTCTTTCGGCCCCAGGGGCTCCTGCCCCGCCCCCTGCGCGCCTTCCGCACCCTGAAGGCCAGGTGAGCCGTGGACCGACCCCTGCTGGAAGTAAACAAGCTCAGCAAGCACTTCGGTGGCGTGCAGGCCCTGGACGGACTGGACCTCACCGTGGCGCGCAACAGCATCCTGGGGCTCATCGGTCCCAACGGCTCGGGCAAGACCACCTTCTTCAACGTGGTCACCGGCATCTACCCCGCCAGCTCGGGCCGGGTAATCTTCGACGGCCAGGACATCACCAACCTGGCGCCCCAGAAGGTCTACCGCGCCGGCGTGGCGCGGACCTTCCAGCGCTCGCGCCTGTTGCTGCCCCTGTCCATCCTGGACAACATCGCCCTGGGCGACCACTCCCGCCTGAATCACGGCCTGGTCTTCAACCTGCTCAAGCGCCGCGCCCTGGCCGCCCAGCTGGCCGACTGCCGGCAAAAGGCCGGCGACCTGCTGGGCATCTTCGACCCCGACCTGGCCGGGCGCCTGGCCGAACCCGTGGCCAGCCTGCCCATGATCTCCCGCCGGCGCATCGAGATTTGCCGCGCGCTCATCTCCGGGCCCAAGCTTTTGCTCCTGGACGAGCCCTCGGCGGGCATGACCCACGAGGAGACCTTCCGGCTGGTGGACGACATCCTGGCCGTGAAACAGCGCCTCAAGGACCTGACCATAATCATCATCGAGCACGAGATGTCGGTGATGGAACGCAGCACCGACCACTGCGCGGTGCTCAATTTCGGCACCAAGATCTGCGAGGGCGCCTACGCCCAGGTGGCCGCCGACCCGCAGGTGCAAGAGGCCTATCTGGGGGTGGACTGATGGCCGAGCAGGCAATAGCGAACGCGCCGGCCCTGAAGGTGGAGAACCTCTGCACCGCCTATGACCGCGCCGACGTCATCACCGACCTGTGCCTGGAGGTGGCCCAGGGCTCCATCACCTGCTTGTTGGGCAGTAACGGCACCGGCAAGACCACCCTCATCCGCTCCATCCTGGGGCTCACGCCGGCGCGGGCGGGGCGCATCTTCTTCCAGGGCCAGGAGATCACCCGCCTGGCCACCCACCGCATCGTGCGCCTGGGCCTGGCCAGCATCCCCGAGGGGCGCAAGGTCTTTCCCGGCCTGACCGTGCGGGAGAACTTAAGCCTGGGCGGCTTCCAGGAGGACGACAGGGCGGTGCTGGCGGCGCGCCTGGAGAAGGTCTACGACATCTTCCCCCGCCTGCGCGAGCGGGCCGGGCAGTTGGCCGGCACCATGAGCGGCGGCGAGCAGGCCATGGTCTCCATCGGCCGGGGTCTGATGGGGGCGCCGCGCCTCTTGATAATCGACGAGCCCTCCCTGGGGCTCTCGCCCTTGCTGGTCAAGGAGAACTTCCGCATCGTGCGCCAGATCAACGAGCAGGGCATCACCGTGTTCCTGGTGGAACAGAACGTGCGCCAGACCCTGGCCATCTCCCATTACGGCTACGTGCTGAGCAAGGGCCGGGTGGTGGCCCAGGGCACGGCCGAGCATCTGCGGGGCAACCGCGAGGTGCAAGAGGCCTATTTCGGGTAGGACCGCGGACGGCCATGAAGGAGCCAGCCATGCCACCCATCCCCGACGCGCTGGAACTGACCCGGCAACTGATAGGCCTGGACACCATCAACCCCCCGGGCAACGAGGAGCCGGCCGCCCGCCTCTTGGGCCAGATGCTGGCCGGCGGCGGCCTGGAGGTGGCCTATCCCCGCCTGGCCGAGGGCCGTTGCGGCCTGGTGGCCAGCCTGGCCGGGGAGCGCCCCGGCCCGGCCCTGATCTGCACCGGCCATCTGGACACCGTGCCCCTGGGCAACGCCCCCTGGGGCCTGGGTCCCCTGGCCGGCCAGGTGCGCAAGGGCCGGCTGCACGGACGCGGCGCCAGCGACATGAAGAGCGGCGTGGCCGCCCTGGCCGTGGCCGCCCTGCGCCTGGCCCAGGGGCCGCGCGGGGCCGGCGA
>JAKAGJ010000540.1 GCA_021815655.1 Deltaproteobacteria bacterium
GGCAGAGCACGGGGGCCCCCGGTACCGGCCACTCCCCCACCTGGATCATCACACCGTCGCCCTTGGCTCGATACAGCTTTTGCGGCTTCATGGCACGTCCTCCGCGCAATGTCAAACCCCCGGCGGGATGATCTCGGCCTGGCCCTCCAGCACCGTCTCGTCGTCCTGGTTCTCCACCAGGGTGGAGAGCCTCACCCTCCTGCGCTCGCGCCGCACCTCCAGCACCGTGACGCTGATGGTTAGCATGTCGCCCACGAAGACCGGCCGCACGAAGCGCAGATCCTGGGAGACGTAGATGGTGCCCAGGCCGGGGAACTCGGTGCCCAGCACGAAGCCGATCAGGCTGGCCGTGAGCATGCCCGGGGCCACGATGCGGCCATAGTAGGAGTCCTTGGCCATCTCCGGGTCCTGGTGGAAGGACGTGTTGTCCCCCAGGGACCGGGTGAAGGCTATCATCATCTCCTCGGTCATGGCCACGGTCTTGCGGTGGCTTTGCCCCTCGGCCAGATCCTCCAGGGTAAGGCCCCGGGGCGCGGCCGGTCCCCGCGCTCCCGGGCTCATGACTGTTTCTCCCGGGCCAGCCGCCGCCGCTCGGCCGCCTCGCGCACGCTGCCCATCACGCCCTTGGGGAAAAAGAGCACCACCAGCACATAGGCCAGGCCGAAGAAGAGCACCCAGCGGTCGGCCAGACGCACAAGCATGGCCGCCTTGGGCAGCATCCCCACGCCGGCCTTGAGCAGGTCGGGCAGCCAGGTCTCGGTGACGGTGATGAAGGCCGCGCCCACGATGCCGCCATAGACCGTGCCCAGGCCGCCGATGATCACCATCAGGAGGATGTTGAGCATCAGCGGCGTGCCCAGCACTGTGTCGGGGTTCACGTAGCTCAGCCACATGGCGAACATCACCCCGGCCAGCGAGCTGACCACCGAACCGAAGACCGTGGCCAGTATGCGGTAGTGGAAGACGCGAAAGCCCAGGGCCAGGGCCCGGCGCTCGTTCTCGCGGATGGCCTTGAGCACCCGACCGGCCGGCGAGCGCACGAAGCGCACCAGGCCCACGAACAATAGCGCCGCGCCGATCAGGATCAGGTAGTAGGCCATGAGCCGGCCGCTCACCTGCACGCCCAGCAGGCTGCCGCCGGACCAGTTGGCGGCCAGGATGCCCGGCAGGCGGAAGGAGACGCCATCCTCGCCCAGGGTTAGGCTGGACCACTGGTAGCCCAGGATGTGGGCGAACTCGGCCACGGCCAGGGTCATCATGGCGAAGAAGATGGCCTTGACGCGCAGCGAGAAGACCGCGATGACCACGGCGATCAGGGCGCTGATGGCCACGGCCAGGGCCGCCGCCAGGGGCAGGTGATAATACTGGGGCGCGCCGGAGTGATGGCAGATCAGGGCCAGGCAGTAGGCCCCCAGCCCGAAGAACATGCCGTGGGCGAAGGAGATGATGCCGGTGTAGCCCAGGATGATGTCGAAGGAGGCCACGGCCACGGCGTAGATCATCACCTTGGCCACCATGTCCATCATGCGGAAGGAGGGCATCAGCACCGGCCCCAGGGCCAGGGCCACCAGGAGCAGGATGGGCACCGCGAAGGAGGGCCGCGCGTAGCGGCCGCGGGCCTGGGCCAGGCGCTCAGCCTGCACCGGGGTGGATGCGTTGGCCATGCTAGAGCTCCCGGCCCAGGAGGCCGAAAGGCCTGATGAGCAGGATGACGGCCATGATGAGGATGTTCACCCCCAGGGCCAGCTTGGGCATGAGGAAGGCCACGTAGTTGAAGGCCAACCCCACCATGCAGGCGCCCAGGAAGGAGCCGGTCACCGAGCCCATGCCGCCGATGATGACCACGATCAGGGCGAAGATCAGGTTCTCGTCGCCCATGGCCGGGGTGATCTGCTCGCGGAACATGCCCCACATGGACCCGCCCATGGCCGCCAGCGCCGCGCCGGCCATGAAGACGCCGGTGAAGATGCGGTTGATGTTGTAGCCCAAGGTCTGCACCACCTCGCGGTTTTCCACGCCGGCCCGGATGATGATGCCCAGCTTGGTCTTCATCATCACGGCCATGATGCCGGCGTAGACCGCGCACCCGGCCACGATGGCCACCACGCGGAACTTGTTGACCACCACGTCAAGCACGTCGTAGGAGCCCTGGAAGGTCATGGGCACCGGGATGGCCTCCTGGTTGGGCCCCCAGACCACCCGGATCAGCTCGGCCAGCACCATGGAGGCGCCCATGGTGATGAGTATCTGCTTCAAGTGGTCGCCATAGACCCGCCGCACGATGAGCCGCTCCAGGACCCAGCCCAAAAGCCCGCCCATCGCCAGGGCGGCCAGCAGCGCCAGCAACACGTCCAACACGCTCTGGCCCATGCCGGCGTTTTCCACCAGCCCCCGGCCATCCAGAAGGCCCAGGACGCTGAAGCCGGCGTAGGCCCCCCAGGCGAAGAAGGCCCCGTGGGCCAGGTTGAGCACGTCCATCAGGCCGAAGATCACCGTGAGCCCCGAGGCCGTGAGAAAGAGCAGCATGCCCATGGCCAGGCCGGCCACGCTCAGCACCAGGTAGGTGGTCAGGTCCACCACCATGAGCGGCATCAGCCAGACCACCGCCGCGCAGAACCAGAAGACCTGGTTGCGCCGCGCACTCTCGCCGGCCTGGCCGCGCTCGGCCGTGGCTGCCGTGGGGAACATGCTCTCCTCCGCCTCAGGCTATGCCCAGGTATTTCTGTTTCAGGCCCTCGTCGGCCTTGAGGTCCACCATGCGTCCCTGGTGAGCCACCCGGCCGTCGTCCAGGATGAAGTAGGCCTCGCCCACCCGGCTGGCCATGTGGAAGTTCTGCTCCACCAGCACCACCGTGGTCTGGTCCTTGATGTGGTTCAGGGACTCGATCAGGTGGTCCACCACGATGGGGGCCAGTCCCTTGGAGGGCTCG
>JAKAGJ010000541.1 GCA_021815655.1 Deltaproteobacteria bacterium
CACGCCGGCGATTTCGTTCTCCAACCGCTCGCGCACCTCGGGAGGGGCGGCCAGGGGCCTAAGGCGCACGACGGCCTTGCCGCCCTCCAGGCGGGCCTCCAAAACCATGTCCATGGTTATGATGTCGGTATCGAAACCGGGGTAGCGCACGGTCTGCAAGGCCTGGGCGAACACCGGTGAGATGGCGGGTGTGTCTTGGTTATGCTTCATGTTCAATCCTTAGGGGAGCGTGGTGAGACAACAGCCTAACTATAATCATCCCCCGCCGGATTGCCACCCTTTGTCTGGCCTCAGGAAAGGACCTCCAGGAAGGCCTCCAGGCGCAGGCGGGTGCGGGCGTCCAAGGGACCCACGCGGTCGCCCTCCAGGGTGAGCAGGGGCAGCGGCAGGCCCGCGCGCAGGGCCAGGTCCTGCATCTGGCGGAAGCAGAAGGTCTGGGTGTAATGGATCAGCCCGTCCAGGCGCCGCAAGCCTACCTGGCGCCGGATGTCCTCCAGGCGGTGGAATACGTCGTAGGGATAGGTGTAGCGCAGGTACTGGGCGGTCAGGTCAGGGTCTTCCCCCGCCGGCGGCGGCAGCATGGCGAACTGACGAGGCACCTCGTTGTAGACCACGGCGGCGCCCATTTCCTCCAAGGCCGCGTGCAGGCCGCTCATGATGGGCGGCACCCCCAGCAGGCCCAGGCGGGGGCGGCGTGCTTGGCCGGGGCGCTGCCGGGCCTGTCGCAGAAACGCTTTGAGCCTGTCGTGAAACCCGTACGGATCACCCTCGAAATCGCTGGCGCTCACCAGCCAGAGATGGTTCTCCTCGCCGCTGACTTGGCCGCTCCGCCAGGTCATTTCGTCCAGGCGGGCCAGGTCGCGCCTGAGCGGCAGCAGCTCACGGCGCACCTGCTCGGCGGCCTCCAGGCTGGCGCCCAGGGACTCCGCCAGGCCGGCCAGTTGGCGGGCCAGGTCCGGCAAATAACGCTGGTGGGGATACTCGAAGGCCAGTAACCGCCGGCCGGCCAGGGTCAGCAGTTCCATCAGGGCGTGGGTGTTGGAGCAGTCGCCCTGGGTAACGCCGACGATGGTGGCCACCTCGGGGTGGGCCAGGCACCAGGCGTAGATGCCCTTGATCCAGGCGCAGAGAGTGGGGGGCAGACCCAGTTCCTCGGCCCGGGCCACCAGGCCGGCGGGATCGGGGTCGCTGATAAAGCTATTGTTCAGGTCCAGGGGTTGATAGCCGGCGGCCAGGGCCACCTCCACCGGGATGGTGGTGGTGATGCCCAGGAGGGGCCGCGTCGGGGCAGGTCCAGTGGCCTTGTCCACCATGAAAGAAGCGCTCCTTTGCTGAGGGCAAGCATACCGTTTCCGGGCCGCGGGGCAAGCCGGCCCGGGCCAAAGTCCATGGGTTCACGGTGACTCTTGCCCAACGGGTCAGCCTGCCTTACACTAAATGAAATGGAAACGACTGCTAGCGGTCGGGCTGCATGGCCATTGGGGGCCGGCGGTACGGACCAGGGGGAGGTCAAGCATGCGGACCAAATTTTACCTGCTCAGGGCGTTGGCGGCGGTGCTCATCGTGGCCTTGGTGTCTGGATGTTCGTGGATTGAGTCTGCCCCACCAGAAGCCAAGGGCGGGGCCGTGGGCGGCGCCACCGGCGCGGTGGCTGGGGCCTTGATTAACGGCTGGAAGGGTGGCGTCATCGGCGGCGTCATAGGCGTGGTGGCCGGGGCGACCATTGCCCACATAGCCAACCAGGCCTCCCGCGAGGCGGCTCATAACCGCAAGCCCGTGGCCTATACCAGCGAGGGCGGCGCTCATCGCGTGGAGGCCTACCCGGTGGCCAGCCGGGGCCGCTGCCACACGGTCAAGGAAAAGTATTACGAAAACGGCCAGATGGTCAAGGAAACCCAGCGGGAGGTCTGCGACTAGGCACGCCTGTCCGGAGGTGGCCCGCAGACCGGGACAGGGGCCTTGCCGCCCTGGCCAGGCGGCGGGGCTTTGACTTGGCCGGCGTCAGGGGCTGGCCCGATTCGGGAAACCAGCGCCGGAGCGAACCATGAACGACAAGCTGCTAGCCCTGGCCCAGGCCATGCGGGATCGGCTTCAGGAAATTCCCAAGGCCCTGCGTCAGGAGGAGGTCTCTCGACAGGCCATCATCTGTCTGCTGGCGCGGGCGGTGGGCGAGATGGGGCTCATACCGGTGCCGGCCTGGAAACCGCCGCGCTCCACTCGCGACCGTATCGACCTGGTGGGCGTGGAGCCGGGCACAGACCCTCCACGGGTTGTGCTGGCCTTTGCCGTGCAGCCCCTGGTGGAATTGGCCCAACTGCGGGCCTTGGAATGGGTGGACTGCCCGGACAAGGTCTTTGTCACCTTCTCGGAGCGCGCGGACAAGGTCAAGCAGTCCACCTTCTTCCTGAGCCCGGCCTACCTGCACCTGAATCTCTACGATTAGGCGCGCAGTCCCCATAACACCAGGGCCGGCCCGAGGCCGGCCCTGACGCCAGGTCCGGGGCGGGGGCTAACCCTTCTTCAGGAAGAAAGAGATGAAGCCCTCGCGCTGCTCCTCGCCCAGGTACTCGTCGCCGGAGCGGCTGCTAAAGGCGGGGAGATCGTTGCGGGTGCCTGGGTCGGTGCTCTGAATTTCCAGCACCTGGCCGGGCTTCATTTCCTTGAGCAGCTTTTTGGTCTTAAGGATGGGCATGGGGCAGCTCAGGCCCTTGGCGTCCAGCACCTGATCCGGCTTCCACTCTGCCATGTATCGCCTCCCTGGAATCATCTGGGTTTTTCTTCAACGCGTCGATTCGCGCAGGCCTTTGGCATTGACGAAGGGCGGCCCCCGCTCCCGGGGCGGGGCTGGGGTCCAAGGGGCCATCCCTGGCCAATATTATTAGTTTAACCCGGCCTCCCCCGCCTTGCCACACCCAACCCCCCGGCCACG
>JAKAGJ010000542.1 GCA_021815655.1 Deltaproteobacteria bacterium
CTTGCCCAGCTTGCGCCGCACCGCGCCGGTGAAGGCGCCCTTTTCGTGGCCGAAGAGCTCGCTTTCCAAAAGCGTGTCTGGGATGGCCCCGCAGTGCACGCTGATGAAGGGCTTGGACTTGCGGTTGCTGTGGCGGTGGATCAGCTTGGCCAGGACACCCTTGCCTGTGCCCGTCTCGCCCACCAGGAGCACCGTGGAGCGGGTGGGGGCCACCGAGCGCACCTTCTCGAAGGCCTTGCGCATCAGCGGGCTCTTGGTGCGCACCAGCTCCAGCGAGTCCTCCTGCCAGAAGGTGTCGCGCAGGTATTGCAGCTCCGACTGCACCCGGAGGGTGTGGTCGATGCTCTCCTTGACATGGCTGACCTCGGTGGGGTCGATGGGGTAGGTGAGGTAGTCGCTGGCGCCGTGTCGCACGGCGCTGACCACCTCGCGGATCATCGCCTGGGGGGACATCACCACCACGTGGGCGCCGGGGAAGTTGTCGCGCAGGGTTTGCAGGGCCTGGCCGTAGTCCGGCCGGCCGTCCACCACCGCGGCCGCGCCCAGGAGCCTGAGGTCCACGAACAGGTAATCGAAGCGGCGGTTCTTGCCCAGGCTCCACAGGGCCTCCTGGCCTGAGGCCACCTCCACGCCGAACTGGTCGCCCAGGCTGGTGCGTATGGGCTGCACCACCTCCGGCTCCCTCGCCACGATCAGGATTCGGTTCATAAAAAGGCCCCCAGCGGACGCCCGTTGCCTGGCCCCTGGCCAGGGGCGCGAATGGGGACTATTATATCACCTGTCCCCCGGACGCCAGGGGCAATCCAGGCCCCGGACCGCCCCAGACACGCCATCCGGCCTCGGCCGGCGGGGAGCGCGACACCGTGGCCCAAGCAGAACCACCACCCCAGGCCGCCGCCGAGGGACAGGACCGTCGCGGGGGGCTGGGCCCCCTGCTGGGGCCGCTCCTGGCGCTCACCGGAGTGTTCTTTCTCAACTTCATCTCGCGGGTGGCCATTCCGCCCCTGCTGCCCAGCCTGGAGAACTCCCTGGGCCTGAGCCACGCCCAGGCTGGCTCGCTCTTCATCTTCCTTTCCGCCGGCTATTTCAGCTCCATCCTGGGCTCGGGCTTCATCTCCTGCCGCCTGGGGCACCGCCGCACCATCATCCTCTCGGGCTGCGCCGTGGGGGCGGCCATGCTGGTGCTGGGCCTGGCCAACGGCCTGTGGGGCCTGGGACTGGGGCTCCTCTTGCTGGGCCTGGCCTCCGGGCCCTATCTGCCCTCGGCCATGGCCACCATCACCCACCTGGCGCCCATGCGCCACTGGGGCAAGGCCCTGGCCGTGCACGAGCTGGCCCCCAACCTGGGCTTCGTGCTGGCACCCCTGCTGGCCGCCGGCCTGCTGGAGGTCATCTCCTGGTCCGGGGTGGCCTTTCTCTTGGGCGCGGCCTCCCTGGCCTGGGGGCTGGGGTTCGCCCGCTGGGGCCAGGGCGGCGATTTCCCGGGCCAGGCCCCGGACTTCTCCAGCCTGCGCCTGTTGGCCGGCCTGCCCGCCTTCTGGGCCATGATCTTTCTGTTCAGCCTGGGCCTGGGCGGTACCCTGGGCATCTACAGCATGCTGCCCCTCTATCTCACCAGCGAGCGCGGCATGGACCTGGAGCACGCCAACCTCCTGGTGGCCCTGTCGCGGGTGATCTGCGTGGGCATGGCCTTTCTTTCGGGCTGGGCCACCGACCACCTGGGACCGCGCCAGGCCCTGGCGGCGGTCTTCAGCCTGAACGGCCTGCTCACCATCGCCCTGGGGGCCAGCCAGGGCGGCTGGCTGGTCTTCTTCCTCTTCGTGCAGCCCATGGTGGCGGTCTGCTTCTTCCCGGCCGGCTTCGCGGCCCTGTCGCGCATCGGCCCGGCCTCGGTGCGGCCGGTGGCCATCTCCATGACCGTGCCGCCGGCCTATCTGCTGGGGGGCGGGGCCCTGCCGGCGGGCATCGCCTACCTGGGCGAGGCCTGGTCCTTCGGCTGGGGGATCGCCCTGACCGGCGGGTTTATGCTCCTGGCACCGCTGCTGCTCATCCCCCTGCGCCTGAACCCGGACCCGGCCCACAACTAGGCCGGCCCTGGGCTGGGCGCGCCGGGGTGCATGGTTTGGGGAAGAGAACACGGCTTACCGGGCTATGGGCCTTGTCCGGCCTCGCGGTGTGAAAAGATCAGGAGAGGTGAAGGGCGATAAGTATGGGCTGGCGATTGGCCGCTGGCACCAGCCGTCTCCGCCAGGCCCCGACCCTGCCACCAGCGCGGGCCGTGCCAGCAACCCCCGGCCCAGCCGCGCGGCGCCCCTTCCCCGCCGCCTTTCCCAGCCATGCGGGCCCCACCCTTCCATGATCTCTTCCGTCCCGCTTGGCGGCCGGTCAGTTGGCGGCGGTCTTGGCGAAAAATGGGCGGATGCCGAAGCGCTTGTCTATCTCGTCGATCACTAGGCGGGCCTGGTCCTCCTGGGCAAAGGGCCCCACCAGCACCACGAAGTAGGTCTTGCCGTCCTTGCGCGCCTCCTCGCGCACCCAGGCCGCGTAGCCGGCCTGGCCCAGGCGCTCGGCCAGGCGGTTGGACTGGATGGGTCCCACGTATAGCCCGGCCTGGAGCACGTATCCGGAGGTCTGCATGGGCTCGGACGAGGGCGGGGTCTCGGCCGGCGCGGCCGGCTCATGGGCCGGGGGCGGCGGGCTGGTGGTGGTGCTGGCCGTGGTGCTGGTGGTGGTGGCGCTGGTGGCGCTTGTCCGTGTGGTGCTGGTGGTGGTGCTCTGGGTGGTGCTGGCCAAGGTGCCGGTGGTGGCGCTGGGCGGCGCCTCGGCCTTGGCCGTCGCCACCACCACCGGAGCGGCCGGGGCGGCGGGGCCGGCCGCCAGGGGCAGGCCCTTCACCGCCGGGGCTGGCGGCGAGGCCGGA
>JAKAGJ010000543.1 GCA_021815655.1 Deltaproteobacteria bacterium
TGGACTATCAAGGCGTTAGCGTCATCATCAGCAAGGAGCTCTGCCCCCTGTTCGCCCGGCGGGTGGCCCCCAAAAGCCGCAAGCCCTTTGCCGTCAACCTGGACAAGTGCAAGGGCCACCTGGACTGCATCAAGAAGGTGGCCTGTCCGGCCATGTTCGTGGAAGAGGGCAAGGCCAAGATCAACCCCTTGCAGTGCATCGGCTGCGCGCTCTGCGCCCAGATCTGCCCGGAAAACGCCATTCTGCCCGTCAAGGCCGAAGGTTAGGAGGTCAGCATGAAAACCCAACGCATCGTGAACGTGGGCGTGGGCGGCCAGGGCAACCTGCTGGCCAGCAACCTCCTGGGCCAGGACGCCCTGGACGCCGGCCTGCCGGTGGTGGTGAGCGAGATCCACGGTATGGCCCAGCGCGGCGGCGTGGTGGAATCGGCGGTAATCATCGGCGAGGCCAAGAGCCCCATCGTGGCCGAAGCCGAGGCCGACATCATCGTCAGCTTCGAGCCGGTGGAGACCTTGCGCATCCTTACCAAGGCCCACAAGGACACCCTGGTCATCAGCAATACCCGTCCCTTGCCGCCCTTCACCGTGGCCATCGGCCAGGCCGCCTACCCCGACCCCCAGGAGGCGATGAAGATCATCGCCAAGAAGGTCAAGCGCCTGGTGGCCTTTGACGGCCAGGCCCTGGCCGAGCAGGCCAAGAACCCCCTGAGCCTGAACATGGTGATGTTGGGGGCCTTGTTCGCCGCTGGCGACCTGCCGGTGCCCGTGGCCTCCATCAAGAAAATGATCAAGCAGAACAGCAAGGAGCGCTTCCTGGCCGCCAACCTGACGGCCTTTGACCTGGGCTTCAAGGCCGCCAGCCAGGCCTAGGCCACCGGCGACCCCACCAGGCCCCGCAAGCCAGCGGCCCTTCCCCAACCGGGGAGGGCCGCTTTTCTTTTGGGGGGTGGGGCCGGCGGTCTATTGCAGGGTGCGCGGGCCGTTGGCCAAAAGAGCTTGGTAGCCCGGCTGCTGGGTCTGGGAATCATCCAGGGCCACGCCCAGGCGATAACCCGGCCTGGTGCCCGGCAGCAGGGAAACGCGCACCACCGAGCCCTGCACGTTGATGTCCAGCTTTTGCCCCGGCGCCTGGATGATGATCTCCATGGGGCGCTGGGCCTCCACGCTCTCAGTGGCATGCAGCCCCAGGCCGCCCTGGCTGATGTCCAGGGCCTGGCCCCGGAGATAGACCTGCTGGCTGTCCAGGTAGCGGTAGCTCACCTCACCCCGGAAGGATATCCGGGGGTGACGGCGCCGCTCGGGTTTGGCGGCCATGACCAGGTCGCGCCCCCGCCGCTTGGCGGCGTACAGGGCCTGGTCGGCCCGGTTTATCAGGTCCAGGGCGTTTTGGGCGTCGTCGGGATAGGTGGCCACTCCCACGCTGATGGTAAGGCGCCCCCGGGGCATCACCTCCTGGCCGGCGAACTCGTGCTCCTCCACGGCCCTGAGGTGGCGCTGGGCCACGGCCAGGGCCTGCTCCTTGTCGGCCAGGGGCAGGATCACGGCGAACTCCTCGCCGCCGAAGCGCACCACATAGTCGATGTTGCGGGCCGAGCCATGCAGGATGCCGGCTATATCCACCAGGGCCTGGTCGCCGGCCAGGTGGCCGTGGCGGTCGTTGTAGACCTTGAACCAGTCCACGTCCAGCAACAGCAGCGAGAAGCAATGGCCATAACGCCGTGAGGAGGCGATCTGCTTGCCCAGCACGCTGTTGAATAGGCGGCGATTGAACAGGCCGGTCAGCTCGTCGCACAGGGCGGTCTGTTCCTTTTGGGCAAAAAGCTCCTCCTCCAGGATGATGGGGCTTTTGACCGCCGGCTCGATGTTGACGAAATAATCGCACAAGGCGGCGCGCAGCCCCACGTCGCGCCCCAGCACCTCGCGCAGGGCGCGGCGGTGGTTGAGAATGCCCCGCCAGTAACGGCGGGCCTCCCGGGGCTCGAAGCTCTTGCGGGTCAGAACATATAGCACCGCCCGCGGGAAATCCGGCCCATGCTGGGCCTCCAGGTCCAGCCAGGCCCGGGGATCCAATAGGGGGTTCTTTTCCTCCCAGGACAAGGCTTCTTCCAACTGCGAGAGATTGAGGGCGCCATCTTCGGCGGGCAAGAGGTCCTTCATGGTCTGACGCGCGGTCCTTCCTCGGGGGCTTTATAAATGGAAGCAATATGTCGCCGGGGATCAATCATACTTATGCCCAGGGGAATAATAAAGCCATAAGCAGAGGGTGTAAGTCAAGAGGCTCCATGATGGGCCTGGTAAAAAATCGGCAATCATAAACAACGTTTATCTGAGACGGCCGGCGAGGCCCCGCCGGGGAACGGCCAATGATGGCCAGGGGTTGCCCTGGCGGCGGCGGAGTATAATGAAATTATGGCCTGGGCAGGGGAGGATTGATGTCTGGCAGAAAAGCGGCGGCAGCCCCCCGGGCGCAGTCCCCCCGGCTTAGTATGGTCTTCGCCCTGGTGGCGGCGGCTTTCACCACCATCTACCTGCCCCAGCCGGTGCTGCCGGTGTTGCAGCGGGAGTTCGGCGTGAGCCCCAGCCTGGCCTCGCTGTCGGTTTCGGCGGTGGTGCTGGGCCTGGCCCTGGCCAACCTGCCTTTTGGCCTATTGTCCGACCGTCTGCCGGTGCGCCCCCTCATCCTGGCCGGCGGGCTGGTCATCGCCGGCGCGGGGCTGTTCTGTTCCCTGACCCACAGCCTGGCGCTCCTGGTGGCCGCGCGTTTTGTGCAGGGCCTGTTCCTGCCGGCGCTCACCACTTGCCTGGCCGCCTACCTGGCCAAGAGCCTGGCCTTGGAGCGGCTCAACGTGGCCATGGGCTCCTACGTCTCGGCCACGGTGGCCGGTGGGCTCTTGGGCCGGCTCCTGGG